>CAZFHF010000117.1:0-8890 GCA_964518655.1 uncultured Bacteroidales bacterium
TCCTGAATGTATGATAATGCCAAACACTCGCCTTGTCAATGGTAAGCCATTCACTTATAGTTCTTCCCTCAATTTTTTTTTCTCCAAAGTCTATAGTTTGTTTAATGATATTGTAATTGATTTTCTTTTTTTCTGATTCTTTAAGTTCAGGATTATAAAAGGTAAGATTTTTTAATTTGTCAGGTATTGATACTGATGTATATAGTTTAATTGACTTATCCCTTGCGGTCAAATCAATAATCTCACTAATTTCTTCTTTATACAGGGGCCTTTTGATTATGATAGCAGTCATATGAAGATATCAGAGATAATTAATACTTGTTTTGATTCTTTTTTGTTAATAACAAATATGAGCAATTTATTTTAATTCCAGGGAAGATACAACATACTTTACTAAAGACTTGACACCAGCTGTTTTGTCAAATTGTATCGTGAATAATTACTCCGAAAATTGTTTTTATAATATTTTGTTTGTGCTGAACTGTCAGTGAACTGTGTTATGAAACCTTCTATGCCCGTTATGTCGTTGTATCCGTAAGTTTTTCCTGCATCACAGTTATTAATAATCTCTGCGGCATCAGAATCCACGGGCCCGATGCATAGAACGGGTTTTCTAATACCGATATATTCGAATAGCTTGCCTGTAAGGATGCCTTTGTTATTTACTATTTCCGGTATTAAAAGCAGTAATAATGTGCTTTTGCCAAGATATTCGAGTGCTTTGGTGTGATCAACATAACCAGAGTATTCAACCATATTTTCAATTCCGCTTTGTTGAATTTTTTCTTTAATATTTTTATTCAGATGGCCTATTAGTTTTACTTTAAATTCTATTCCTTTTGATAATATACTTTTTAACGCGGCAACAAAGCCGTCAATATTGTGAATATGTGTGATTGTTCCGGTATGTGTTATAACAATTTCATTTTTTGGCGTATCGCTTACCAGGTTCTTTAAGTCATCCTCATCATATCCGTTTGGTATTATCATGAACTTTTCCGTAATACCTGCACTGACTTTTTCTATAAGGAGATTCTGCATTGATTTGCTAACTACAATAAGCTTATCGGCACATTTTAGAACCTTTTTTTCATAGCTTCTATCAATTGCCGATGCAATAAAAGTATGGTAAAACATCCTGTAATAGAAAATATCTGTCCATGGATCTCTCAGGTCGGCTATCCATCTTACCCCGGTTTTATTTTTAAGTCTCAACCCTATCAGTTGTGTAGAATGGGGCGGACTGGTTGTGACAACAGAGTCGATTCTGTTATTTTTAATTATTTGCAGGGCTTTTCTGTAGGCATAAGGATTCCATCCCCTGCGGGCATCAGGGATAAATAAGTTGCCTCTGATAAAATGTAATATTTTTTTTACGAATTTGATATTGTATTCCAGTTCGTTACCGCCATAAGGAATTTTTTGTGTTCCTACAGTTTTTTTAAATAACCCGAATGGTTCGAATGTATTTGTATAATGTACCTCAATATTATTGCTGACATCATTTTGCAGGCTTTTGTCTATAACAGGATAACCTGCTTTTTGAGGATTAACGGTAATTACAATGGGTTCAATATTAAATGCGGGCAGGTATTTTACGAATTTAAGCCACCTTTGAACTCCGGGTCCTCCGCTTGGCGGCCAATAATATGTGATTATCAGTATCTTTTTCATTTCAGCTTTTCAAGCAACTTTTTCATACTGACTTTATCTCTTATTATTTCCTGTAATTGGTTTATGTCAACCCTTTCCTGTTTCATGGAATCCCGGTATCTAATTGTAACGGTATTATCATTCAGTGTTTGATGATCGATGGTTATACAGAAAGGAGTACCTATTGCATCCTGTCTTCTGTATCGCCTACCTATCGAATCTTTTTCTTCATACTGGCAGTTAAACTCAAGCTTCAGACTATCCATAATTTTTCTTGCCTTTTCAGGCAAATCGTCTTTTTTTGTTAAGGGCAATACTGCCAGTTTAACAGGAGCAAGGGCAGGATGAATTTTTAATACTATCCTGTCTTCTTTTGCGCTGCCTTCCCAGTCCACCTTCTCTTCAGTATATGCGTTTGAAATGACAGAGAGAAACATACGGTCAAGGCCAATAGACGTTTCAACAACATATGGGACGTAGCTTTTATTTGTTTCATTATCGAAGTACTGGATTTTTTTACCTGAGAACTTTTCGTGATTCCCAAGATCAAAATCAGTTCTTGAATGTATTCCTTCAATCTCTTTAAAACCAACAGGAAATTTGAACTCAATGTCAGTAGCAGCGTTAGCGTAATGTGCAAGCTTGTCGTGATCATGAAAACGGTACTTTTCATCCCCCATGCCAATTGATTTATGCCATTGCATACGTTTATTTTTCCAGAATTCATACCATTCCATTTCAGTTCCCGGCATAATAAAATACTGCATCTCCATTTGTTCAAATTCACGCATGCGTAAAACAAATTGCCTTGCTACTATCTCGTTCCTGAACGCTTTTCCAATCTGGGCTATTCCAAAAGGGATCTTTAACCGGGATGTTTTTAAAACATTCAGGAAATTGACAAATATTCCCTGCGCAGTCTCAGGCCTTAAATAAATAGTATTGGTATCTTCATTTACTGATCCCAGTTGTGTGCTGAACATAAGATTAAACTGGCGTACGTCAGTCCAGTTCCTGGAACCAGACTCCGGGCATGTTATTTCGGCATCAACAATAATATTTTTAAGTTCACTGAGATTGTCATTTTCAATTGCCTTCAGATACCGGGCTCTTATATCATTGATTTTAGCCTCGTTCGCAAGCACTCTTTCATTTGTATCCCTGAACTTTTTCTCATCAAAAGAATCTCCAAATCTCTTATATGCTTTATCAATTTCTTTTTGTGTTTTTTCCTCAAGTTTCTCCAGATGTTCTTCAATAAGACTGTCAGCACGGTATCTTTTTTTTGAGTCTTTATTATCAATCAGAGGATCATTAAAAGAGCCGACATGGCCTGAAGCTTCCCATATTTTTGGATGCATGAATATTGCAGAATCAATACCAACAATATTTTCGTTCAGAAGAACCATAGCATCCCACCAGTATTTTTTGATGTTGTTTTTTAGTTCCACTCCGTTTTGTCCGTAGTCATACACTGCTCCCAGACCATCATATATCTCACTTGATGGAAAAACAAAGCCATATTCTTTTGAATGAGCAATTATTTTTTTAAAAATATCTTCTTTTGCCATATCGCAAATTTGTTATTCATGGGTTGGAATTATTGAATTATATGAACTTAAAACCCTGACCGCTGAACATAAATTGCCTCAAATGTAATTGAAAATGTTTTGTTTTCATAGAATAAATTTTTTTTTGATTCAAAAAAAGAACATATGCATTTTCTATCTTTGTAGATTAATTGGAATAATATGAAGAAAGAATATGATTTTCTGGTCATTGGTTCAGGATTAGCAGGATTAAGTTTTGCACTTAAGGTGGCTGATCACGGTAAGGTTGGAGTGTTAACCAAGGCGAAGTTACTGGAAACCAATACCAGTTATGCGCAGGGAGGTATTGCTGCAGTAACATATAAACCTGACTCTTACAATAAACATATAGAAGATACCCTGATAGCAGGTAATAATTTATGTAACAGGGAAGTAGTTGAAATGGTTGTCAGAGAGGCCCCAAAACAGATACAACAGCTTATTGAATGGGGAGCAAGATTTGACAGGGAATCCACGGGACGTTTTGATTTAGCCAAAGAAGGAGGCCATTCAGAACACAGGATATTACATCATAAGGATAATACAGGGTATGAAATACAGCGGGCATTAAGTGAGAAAGCATTAAAGCACCCTAATATTGAGGTTTTTGAAAATCATTTTGCAATTGATTTAATAACACAGCACCATCTTCATAAATTGGTTAAAAGAATACATGAGGATATAGAATGTTATGGTGCTTATGCTATTAACCTGGACAACCATGAGATAAAGACCTATTTATCAAAAGTGACAATCGTAGCTACCGGAGGTACCGGTAATTTATATACTACCACAACTAATCCTTTGGTTGCAACAGGTGATGGTATTGCAATGGTTTATCGCGCCAAGGGAACAGTTGAAAATATGGAATTTGTCCAGTTTCATCCCACATCATTATATAATCCCGGCGAACGCCCATCTTTTCTGATATCCGAGGCATTACGCGGATATGGTGCAATTCTGAAAACAGCTGATAAGAAAGAATTTATGCAAAAATATGACAGCAGGAGTTCACTGGCTCCACGCGATATTGTTGCTCAGGCAATTGATAATGAAATGAAAATCCGTGGCGATGATTATGTATTGCTGGATTGTACCCATC
Organism: uncultured Bacteroidales bacterium; assembly: GCA_964518655.1. GTDB lineage: Bacteria > Bacteroidota > Bacteroidia > Bacteroidales > UBA10428. The sequence continues at coordinate 4,345 of CAZFHF010000117.1, forward strand.
TTGATCCTGGGAAATTGAAGAGTAACTTTCCCAATATATATGAGAAATGTTATAGTATAGGAATTGACATTACAAGTAATATGATTCCCGTAGTTCCGGCGGCTCATTACCTGTGCGGAGGCATAAAAGTTAATGAGCATGGGAAAACATGGATTAAAGGGCTTTATGCTGCCGGAGAAACAGCCTCGACAGGAATGCATGGTGCCAACAGGCTTGCTTCAAATTCCCTTATTGAAGCGATAGTATATGCTGACAGGGCAGCAAAAGATGCAATAAAACAAATTAGGAATATTGAAATACATAAAAACATACCTGACTGGGACGACAGGGGAACAAAACACCCTGAAGAAATGGTGTTGATCACACAGAATTATAAAGAATTACAACAGATATTCAGTGTATATGTTGGAATTGTACGTTCAAACCTGCGTTTGAAGAGAGCCCTTGACAGACTGGAAATAATATATAAGGAAACTGAGGAGTTGTACAGAAAGTCAAAGCTCTCAAAGCAGTTGTGTGAACTGAGGAACTTAATAAATGTAGGTTATTTGATTATTAAAATGGCGATGAAAAGGGAAGAAAGTATTGGTTTGCACTATAACATAGATTATCCGCCAAAAAAGAAAAACTGAGTTAATAGTCTTGATATTTATCAGATATCATATTAAGTATATCATTTACCTCGGAAACATCCAGGGAAGTTAATAATTTAATCCTTAGATCTTTGAAATCAGGCAATCCTTTAAAATAATATGAAAGATGCCTGCGCATTTCATAAATACCTCCTGGTTCCCCTTTTGCTTCCAGTGATTTGGCAAAATGTAACCTGGCAAGCTCTGCTTTTTCAGGTATTTTTATTGGGGGCATTAATTTCCCGGTGTCAATATATTCCCTGATTTCTTTAAATATCCACGGCCTCCCGATAGTGGCTCTTCCAATCATTATTCCATCGACTCCGTATTTGTTAAAAGCTTCTGCTGCTCCTTCAGGACTTTTAATATCTCCGTTGCCAAATACAGGAATTTTCATTCTCGGGTTGTTTTTTACTTTTCCGATAAAACTCCAGTCAGCATTACCTTTAAATAACTGTTCCCTGGTGCGACCGTGAATTGTGATCGCTTTGATACCTGCATCCTGCAGCTTCTCAGCAACCTCAACAATATTAATATTTTCTTTGTCCCATCCAAGCCTTGTTTTTACAGTAACAGGAATATTTGTTGTTTTTACTATAGCTTCAGTAATCTTTACCATTAAGGGGACATTATTCAACAGACCGGAGCCTGCGCCGCGAAGCGCTATCTTTTTCACCGGGCATCCCAGATTAATATCAATGATATCAGGTTTTGACAGTTCCGCAATTTTTGTGGCTTCAACCATTGATTCAACAATATGGCCGTAAAGCTGTATTCCCAGAGGTCTCTCATCTTGTGAAATAATCAACTTTTTAAGGCTTTTCTTGCCATTCCTTATCAGCCCATCGGAGGAGATAAATTCTGAATACATTAAATCAGCACCAAATTTTTTACACATGTACCTGAAGGACGGATCAGTAATGCTCTCCATTGGTGCTAACAGCAACGGCTTTTCTTTTAATTCAATATTGCCGATCTTTATCAAAACCGAATTATTTATTTAAATTCGAAGCAAAAATATCAAATATAAAGCACAAGTATTATAAATATCTTACCGGATAAAAAATTATGAAGAGGAAATTTGACCTGTTATACAATATACCGGTGTGGAATAAAGTTTTTTTTGCATTTTATATTTCTATAGCATGCCTGTTGATATTCTTTTTTATAGCCCTTCTCATAGCTGTCGTTTTTTATGATCTTAGCTTTCAACAGGCAAAACAGTACATAGTATCAGGTCCTGATTTTGATAATACTGCTATAATAAGGCTTTTTCAGATTTTTCAGACTGTTGGAGCCTTTATTATACCTGCATTTATACTTGCTTACATATTTCATAGCAACTATAAGGAGTATTTAAAGCTTAATAAAAATCCTTTTTATGCAAGTGTGATTTTAGCTGTTCTGTCGGTTTTTATTTCTATTCCTTTGATCAATTTTCTTGCTGACCTTAACTCCAGAGTAAATTTACCGGATTTTCTGAGCGGACTTGAAAGCAAGATTATCGATTTGGAGAATGATGCAAGTAACCTAATGGATGATTTTTTAAGCACACCAACAATAAAAGGTTATATCATAAACATTATTATGATTGCCATTCTTCCTGCTATTGGCGAAGAGTTATTATTCAGGGGGATATTTCAACGCTTATTTATTGAGTGGACTAAAAATACTCATCTGGGAATTCTTATCGCAGCATTTTTATTCAGTTTTATACATATGCAGTTCTTTGGATTTTTACCACGCTTACTACTGGGTATTTATTTTGGGTATCTTTTCGCCTGGAGCAGGACGGTATGGCTGCCAATTATTGCACATTTTACAAATAACGCCATAGCTGTTTCATATTTTCATTTTTTAGTATATAATCAGCAAATGTCAGGGATTGAACATCCGGGAAGTGGTAAAGGCAATCTAATCTTTCTTCTGTTAAGTTTATCAATATTCACCGGATTGGTATTCCTGGTTTATTATATGGAAAAAATAAAAAATACCGGTAAAAACATTAAGAGGAATTAACCTTTTCTAATTCATTTTTTCTGAATACGTAAACTAATCCATATTCTTTGGCTTTCATTCTTTTGTTTTCTTCAGTATCCTTATTAAAATAATTTTCCACTTCATTCCAGATATTTATGATTATTTTATCTGCCTGTTTTCTGAGTTCTTCCAATTTTTCCTGTGACCGTGAGTGGTTTTTTTGCAGCATCTTCTGGAATTTGTAACTTTCAAGAAATTTCTCATACCTTACCTTTACAACGGCAATTGTAGGATTAGTAATATGAGTGCGGCCCTTCCCCGTGCGCAGGCTCTCGCCAAGGATCAGCTTTTCACCCCATTTTATTACATCAGCTTCTGAATTTAATGATGGTAATTTCTTTACATTTTCCTTTAAGCCAAAAAAATGTTTTTCAGAGGCAGGTAAATCGCCCCTGGCAATGGCCATATTTAATACCTGAATAAAGTGTGATATAAACAACTTGGCCTTTTTAAGAACGGGCAAATATTCTTTATTCATCTCAATTTGTTTTGTATATGCTTGTTTACATTCAAGCAATACCTTTTCAAAAGATGGCAGAAATGATTGAATTTTTTGCAGTGTACTCTGAGAATAGGCCAGTTTAAAAGGTGGGAGCTCTTTGCCAATAGAATGAGCCGTTCGTAATGCTCTTAATCTCGCTACATCAGTATTAGGAAGCCTCCGATATGGCATTGTTAGCAGTGATTATTTATATAATTATGAAGCGCTTTATATGCGAATATAAAAAATATTAGAATAAATTCAATGTATTCGTATCTAAAAATTAATATTTACGAGCCACATAACAATACAGTATGATAGAATGTTTATTGTATTCTAAATAACAATAAACTTTTGAATTTCAATAAATACATAATAAATTAGATGGGCATAAAGAGACACATTATTAATAATATAATAAAAACTATATTATGTTTCCTGCAGAAGTATATATGGAAAGAAGAGAAAAGCTAAAGTCAAAAATTGACAACGGGCTTATTGTTATTTTCGGTAATAACGAATGTTCAAGGAATTACAAGGCTAATTATTATCCTTACAGGCAGGATAGCAGTTTTCTCTATTTTTTTGGACTTGATTTACCTGATCTCGCTGGAGTTATAGATGTTGATTCCGGTGAGGAAATTATATATGGTAATGAACCGGATCTGGATGATATCATCTGGATGGGTAAGCAGAGTAGTTTATCTGAGAAATGTGAAAGGGTATCTGTTAATACAACCAGGACACGGCAAAAACTGGCTGAAGATATTAAAAGGGCCATGTCGAAGCAAAGAAGAATACATTATTTACCTCCTTATAGAAGTCAAAGGACTCAACAAATTGCATATGATCTAAACATCAATCAGGCAGAATCAGGGAGTAACTTTTCAAAAGAACTGGTAGATGGAGTTATAAGCCTGAGATCAATAAAAGACACTTTGGAAGTTGAAGAGATTGAGAAAACAATATCAGATATAACTTATAACATGTACATAAGCGCAATGAAACTTGCAGAGCCCGGGACTTTTGAACATAATATTTCGGGAACAATCGAAGGACTTGCCTTAAAGAATAATTGCAGTATGGCCTTTCCAATAATATGTACTGTAAATGGAGAGATATTACATAATAATTATTATGGCAACAAACTGAAGCAGGGAAAACTATTGCTGGTTGATGCAGGTTCTGAGAGTTTAAATTATTATGCTACTGACATTACCAGGACAATTCCCGTGGGAGGCCGGTTTTCAGATAAACAAAAGGAAATATATAATATTGTACTATCGGCAGAAGAAACCTCGATTAAATTAATAAAACCTGGCATTAACTATAAGAGCATTCACCTGAATGCAGCAAGAATTATTGCTTCGGGACTTAAAGAATTAGGCCTGAT
>CAZFHF010000118.1:0-7527 GCA_964518655.1 uncultured Bacteroidales bacterium
CCAGTTGTTTGGGAGAGGATATGTTAAATTCCATTCCTGCCATATCCAATATCTCCTTTTCAACTTCCATCATCTGCTCCCTTAATAAGCCTGCATATTGCTGTAAATCCTTTGTATTTATTTTAAATCCTGACTTTTCCATATCTGATAATACCTTTATCAAGGGCATTTCAATCTTTTCCGACAAATCTGTTAGACCGTTAATTTTCAGTTCATTTTCCAGAATTTTATATAATTGCCATGTCAAATCAGCATCTTCACAGGCATATTCGCTGATAACATCCAGAGCAACATCACGCATGCTTTTCTGGTTTTTACCTTTCCTGCCTATTAATTCTTCAATTGAAACAGGTTTATAGCTCAGATAATGTTGTGCCAGATAGTCAAGATTATGTTTTAGTTCAGGTTCGATTAAATAATGTGAAATCATTGTGTCAAATAATTTGCCTTTAACTTCTATATTATAATTACTTAAAACCTGAATATCATATTTTATATTCTGGCCAGTCTTTTTAATTTTATCATTCTCAAAAATATGTTTGAACTCATTTGCAATATTGCCGGCATCCATTGCGTCTGCCGGAACAGGTATATAATATGCTTCATGCGATTTAAAAGAAAAAGCGATTCCCACAAGTTCAGCCTTATGTACATCAAGGCTTGTCGTTTCAGTATCAAAACTTAGTTCTTTTAATGCTGACAACCTGCCTATGAGTTTGCTTCTTTTATCTTTTGTATCAACCAGGTGGTAATTATGGGCAACCGTTCTGATATTATTTAACCCTGCTGCCAATGAACCGGGCTCCTCAGCTGTTTCCCTGCCGAACAATTCACCCTGTACCGCTTCGGTTTTCTTTTCCGTGATTTCCTGTCCTGCGCCGATTATTCGTGAAGCAAGAGTCCGGAACTCAAGTTCATCAAATACTTTCACAAGCACTTCCCTGTTAAATTCCTTTAGCTCCAGGCTATCAATATTTAATTCGACGGGCACATCCAGCGATATTGTTACCAGCTTTTTCGATAATTGCGCCTGTTCCTTATATTTTAGCATATTCTCCCTTTGCTTTTCTTTCAGTTCCTCAAGGTGGTTATATATTTCTTCCACTGTTTCGTATTTCCCTATAAGATCCTTTGCCGATTTCTCTCCTATTCCCGGGACACCTGGAATATTGTCGGATGCATCGCCCCACAGAGCCATAACGTCAATAACATTTTGCGGGTCTTTAACATTAAAGTCTTCTCTCACTTCATCAATCCCCAGTATTTCTGCATCATTACCTGATCTTCTGGGCTTGTAGATAAATATGTTATCTGATACCAGCTGTGAATAATCTTTATCAGAAGTCATCATATAAGTCCTGTACCCTTTTTTCTCCGCTCTTTTGGCCAGTGTTCCTATAACATCGTCCGCTTCAAATTTTTCCACTTCAACAACTTCAATATTAAAGCCTTTGATAATTTCCTTTATATAAGGCACTGACAACTTAATATCTTCGGGTGTTTTCAATCTGTTTGCCTTATAGTCCTTGTATAATTCATGCCTGAATGTAGGAGAAGGAGGATCAAAGACAACTGCAATATGAGTAGGTTTTTCTTTTCTTATCACTTCATCAAGTACACTTGTAAATCCAAATATTGCTGATGTATTAAGTCCTTTTGAATTCGTTATGGGCCGGTTGATAAAAGCATAATAAGCCCTGAATATCAATGCATAAGCATCAAGCAGAAATAATTTCTTTTCAGGCATATTTTTCTATTGTTATTTATTTGTTATTTATTATTTACCTGCAAGCACATTTACCCAGGCAGTCGATTAATTTTCCAAAATTTTCATCTCTCAGGTAATAAAATGTATTTTTCCCTTCCCGTCTTGACAGGAGTATTCCTTTATCCTTTAATATTCCCAGGTGATGTGATGCTGTTGATTGTTCGATGCCCAGCAGTTCATGAATTTCCTTAACATTAAGTTGTTTCCCTCCGTCAAGATAATCCAATATTGCTATTCTTACCGGATGGGCCAAAGCTTTCAGAAAATTTACAGCCCTCTCAGTTTGTTCAACAGTAAGTTCGGTGACTTTCATTTTTAATACGCCGGTATTATTTACATATACAAATATATATAAATATCTGTGCATTATAATTATTGTAAGAAACCTGGTCAGTAATATCAGTTGATTATATAATGTTGGTAAATATTACTAAATTTGACCAAACTACTAAATATAAATGTCAGAGCTAAGTAAAATAAAAGCATCACTATCTGCCGAATTAGACGCCTTTAATTCTAAGCTAAGAAGCTTAATGAGGAGCAAAGTGCCGTTGCTGAATATAGTAACCAATTATCTTCTTCGCAGAAAGGGAAAACAAATGCGTCCAATGTTTGTTTTTCTCTCAGCCAAATTATCCGGAGATATAAATCCCTCAACCTATATTGCAGCCTCATTGATTGAAATATTACATACTGCATCGCTTATTCACGATGATGTAGTTGATGATTCCCATGAAAGAAGGGGATTCCTTTCGATTAATGCTATCTGGAAATCAAAAATAGCTGTTCTTATTGGTGATTACCTTCTCTCAAGAGGTATGCTGCTGGCTGTTGACAACAAAGAATTTGAATTGCTTAAAATTGTATCACAAGCTGTTAGAGATATGAGTGAAGGAGAATTATTGCAGATACAGAAGTCAAGAAAACTGAATATTTCCGAAGATCAGTATTATGAAATCATAAGAAAAAAGACTGCCGCATTAATAGCTTCATGCACTGCCTGCGGCGCCAAATCAGTTAATGCTGATGACAGTACGGTAGCTAAAATGTGGGAATTCGGGGAAAATATTGGAATGGCCTTTCAGATAAAAGATGATTTATTTGACTATCAGCACAGAAATATAATAGGTAAACCTACAGGCAATGATATCAAGGAAAAAAAATTAACCCTGCCGTTAATCCATGCCCTGGCAAACAGCAATAAACCAGAAAATAAAAGAATATTGCACCTTATTAAGAATAATAATAATAACTCAAAGCATATAAATGAAGTTATTGAATATGTTAAGAAAAACGGAGGCATTGAATATTCATCTGACAAAATGAATGAATACAAGAACAAGGCATTACATCTTATTGAAGATTATCCTGACTCAGAGTCAAAAACCTCATTAATCAACCTTATTAATTTCACAACAAACAGAAGCAAATAATATATTCAGGGAAACAGCAAGATATGTCTTATTAATCTGATTATTAAGTATATAAAGCCTAAATAAGGGTATTTAATCTTGTTTGTTCTTAAAGAATTCATATAGTATCCCTGCTTTTTTATTACCAGCCACAGCGGATAACTTTTCAATACCGGCTTTCTTAACTGAGCTTACATCTCCGAATTCTTCAATCAATAGCTGTATTGTTTTATTACCTATTCCCGGAATATTCTCCAGTTCCGAATTAAGCACTGATTTTAGTCTCTTTTTTCTATGGAATGTAATACCAAATCTATGCGCCTCATTTCTTATATTCTGAATTATTTTGAGGCTTTCTGAATTTTTATTAAGGTATACAGGTACAGGATCTTTTGGAAAGAAAATATTTTCCAGACGTTTTGCTATTCCGATAAGGGCGATCTTTCCCTTGAGGTTCAGCTTCTCGATGCTTTTCAGTGCAGCATTTAGCTGTCCCTTTCCGCCGTCAACAATAATTAACTGGGGAAGCGGCTTGTTTTCTTCTATCATGCGTTTGTATCTGCGGTATACTATTTCCCCGATAGATGCAAAATCATTAATTCCGCTAACTGTTTTAACATTGAAATGCCTGTAATCATTTTTGCTTGGCCTGGCATTTTTAAAGACAACACATGATGCTACAGGATTGGAGCCCTGAATATTGGAATTATCAAAACATTCAATATGGGAAGGAATTTCCTTCATCCTGAGATCTTTTTTAAGGTTATTCAATATTCTTTCCGCTCTCGCATCTGATGTTTTGCTTTCTTTTTGTTCATTCCTCTCTCGCTGATAATTACTTGCATTCCTCATGGACAAGTCCAGTAGTCTTTTCTTGTCTCCTTTGCCGGGAACAATAATTCTGGCATTTTTATATACAACATCAAGTTTAAACGGAACAATGATTTCTGCAGAATCACTATCAAATCTTTCTCTTATCTGAATAATTGCCAGTGTCAACAGGTCTTTTTTATCTTCTTCAATTCTTTTTATTATTTCAATATTATGAGATTGTATTATTGCTCCATTTATAACTTTAATAAAATTTACATATGCGGCATTACTCTCGTTAATAATAGAAAAAACATCAACATTATTTATTTTCGGATTAACCACTGTTGATTTACTTTTATACTTTTCAAGAATATCAATTTTCTTCTTTATCAATTCAGCTTCTTCAAATTTATATTCGGAAGCAAAGCGTTTCATTAAATCTTTTAAATATGAAATTACATTATGCAGATTTCCCTTTAAAATCTGTTTTATCTGATTAATTGCATTATTATAGTCTTCTTCTGACTGGAGGTCTTCACATGGCCCCTTGCAATTTCCTAAATGATATTCGAGGCATATTTTATATTTTTTTCTTTGAATATTTTCTATTGAAAGATTATAATTACAGTTCCGGAGGTTATATAATTGCCGGACCAAATCAAGCAAGGTTCTCACCATTAATGCTGATGTATACGGGCCAAAATACTCTGATCCGTCCTTTTCTATCTTTCTTGTAATAAATACTCTCGGGAATCTTTCTTTTTTTATACATATCCAGGGAAATGATTTATCATCTTTCAGCAGTACATTATATTTAGGCAGGTATTTTTTTATTAGTGTATTCTCAAGCAGCAGGGCTTCGGATTCATTTTCAACAATAACATACTTTATATCATCTATCTGTTTTACTAAAACGTTTGTTTTATAGTTTTCTTTTTTTGCTCCGCTGAAATATGATCTGACCCTTTTTCTTAAATCCTTTGCTTTTCCTATATAAATGATATTCCCTGATTTATCAAGGAATTGATAAACTCCCGGCTTGCCCGGTAATACTTCAATAATATTCTTTGGCCTGTTATTAATCAACCTATGAACTGGATTTTATTAAAACATGAATTTCAGCACTTTATACCTTACAAAAATGTTCCACGTGGAACATATTTAAAGGTATTTTTACAGGGATGTTCCACGTGGAACTCTATCTTCCCATATGAATAAGCAGAACATTTACATCGGCAGGTGACACTCCTGAGATTCTCAATGCCTGTCCTATTGTTTCAGGTCTTATTCTTTCCAGCTTCTGCCTTCCTTCCGTAGATATTGATTTCAGCTTATTATAGTCTATCTTCGGACTTATCTTAATATTTTCAAGCCTTCTTAGCTTTTCCGCCTGTTCCTTCTCCCTTTTTATATACCCGTTATATTTTATTTCAATTTCAGCCAGCTCTATTATCTCATTTTTTTGCTCTTTAATTTTATCAATTAAAGATTTAAGTTTTCCTATATAATTTGCTAAATCACTTATATTTATTTGTGGCCTTAATACTATATTATATAATTTTGTCTTCTGTTTTATGCATGCAGTTTTGCTTTTATCCAAAAATTTATTTATCTCTTCAGGAGCTGTGCTGTAGTTTTTAATAAAATTAATTATTTCATTCTTTTTATCTGTCTTAAATTTCAACATTTTCAAACGCTTTGAATTTGCCAGTCCTATTCCATAAGATTTGCCTGTCAGTCGTTCGTCTGCATTATCCTGCCTCAGTAAAATCCTGTATTCAGCCCTTGATGTAAACATCCTGTATGGCTCATCAACTCCTTTATTTATCAGGTCGTCTATTAACACCCCTATATATGCTTCATCTCTTTTAAGAATGAAATCAGGCTTTCCGTTTATCTTCAAATGAGCATTTATTCCACTCATAATACCTTGTGCTGCCGCCTCCTCATATCCTGTTGTCCCATTTATCTGCCCTGCAAAATACAGCCCTTTGATTCTTTTAGTCTCAAGCGTATAGCCAAGCTGCTTTGGGGGGTAATAATCATACTCAATTGCGTATCCCGGCCTGAATATTTTTACATCTTCCAGCCCTTTAATTGATCTCAATGCCTCATACTGAATATCTATCGGCAATGATGATGAAAATCCGTTTATATAATATTCAATATTGTTATTACCTTCCGGTTCAATAAAAAGCTGGTGTTTTTTCTTATCTGCGAATGTTACTATTTTGCCTTCAATACTAGGGCAATATCGCGGGCCTATTCCCTGTATAACTCCGGTAAACAAAGGCGAATCATTGAATCCTTTTCTCAGTATCTCATGTGTCTTCTCATTTGTATAAGTAATATAACACTTGCCCTTTGTAACGATCTTTCTCTTTGACAGGAACGAGAATGCCCCGCCTTCCTTATCACCCTCCTGCACATCCATAACAGAAAAATTAATTGTCCTTCCGTCCAGTCTTGCGGGTGTTCCGGTTTTCATCCTGCATACCTCAAATCCTAATTCTTCCAGCTGATCTGAAATTCCATATGAACCGGGCTCTGAAATTCTTCCTCCTTTAATTTTAACCTTGCCTATATGTATTAACCCGTTTTCAAATGTTCCTCCTGCCAGTATAACGCTTTTTGAATGAAATTTCACATTATTGCATGTAATAACTCCTGCTACTCTGTCCTTTTTTATTATCAGCCTTTTTGCAGTATCCTGCCATATATCAATTAATTTGTTATTTTCCAATATTCTTCTCCATTCCATAGAATATAATCCTCTGTCGCATTGGGCCCTGGGGCTCCACATTGCCGGCCCCTTTGATTTATTCAGCATTCTGAATTGTATCATTGTCCGGTCAGTTACTATTCCCGAATACCCCCCCAGTGCATCAATTTCCCTTATTATCTGCCCCTTCGCAATTCCTCCCATAGCAGGATTACACGACATCTGTGCAATTTTTGTCATATCCATTGTAATAAGCAGGACTTTTGATCCTAAATTAGCTCCTGCGCATGCAGCTTCACATCCCGCATGCCCCGCTCCTACGACAATTATATCATAATCATTATACATAAAAATATTTTCCTTGCTTAGAGATGCAAATATAACTCTTCCCTTGATGTCATTATCTCTTTTTCTCTGCCTGTTTTATCATTGTAGCCAATTAAATGGAGAATTCCGTGAATAACAACCCTTTTCAGCTCCATATCAAACTCTCCTTCCGAATACTTCATGCTATTCTCCTTTACTCTGTCAATGCTAATATATACTTCTCCTGATATATTCTTTTTAAATGAATTACTAAATGCAATAACATCAGTGAAGTAATTTCTTTTCAGGAATTCTTTATTAAGTTTTTGGAGGGTATTATCAGATGCGAATATTATGCTTATCTTTCCTTTTCGGCAGCCTTCTTTTTCAATTATTATTTCAATTAACCTTTTAAAGCTCTCTTGTTGTAGTAATCGTGGTTGTGTATGCTTATAATATTTATGTTGATGCATTTATTTTGTTTTTTTTTATTTGTTATTGTTGGG
>CAZFHF010000118.1:7537-8852 GCA_964518655.1 uncultured Bacteroidales bacterium
ATTCAATTATTTACTTTAAATTAAATTCTAATTCAACGGTTGCTCCATTCCTTGAATATTCCAGTCCGTCAGATAATTTTTCCATCAGGAATATCCCTCTGCCGTTAATATTTTGTATATTTTCCGGAGCGGTAGGATCAGGTATGTTTTTATAATCAAAACCCCCACCTTCATCATCTACTCTAATCCTTAAAGACTTTTTATCCTTTTTTATATTTATTATAACCATCTTATTCTCATCAAGCTTGTTGCCATGTAAAATTGCATTATTAGCTGCTTCAAGGGCTGCTATTAAAATATTTCCATATATATCAGCACTGATATTATATTCAACTGATAAATCATCAACAAGTTTTTCAACTTTCCTCAGATTTTCAATTTTTGAAGCTATTTTAAAATTCTTTTCCATCAATAATAAAATTTTCTTCAGATTAACGCTTATTCCCCCTTTTATACTTTAATAATCCAATTATGTTACTAAATTAATCAATATTTATACTATTTTCCTAAAAAAATAAATATTTTATTTTTTATATCTCTTTTCTAGTTACTGAGCCATTTTTCAGGGTCATTTTTGTTCATTTCCTTCCAGATCTGAAAGTGCAATATTGTCTGGTTGGTCCTTTCATCCGTAAATACATTTCCTATATTTTGTTTCGTAACTACCATGTCCCCTGATGCTACACTAATATTTTTTAAGTTATGGTACAGACTGAAATAGCTGCCGTGTTTTATTATAACAGTATAATTCTCTCCCGGCAGTGAAAATACCCTTGATACTTTTCCATTGAAAATAGCCCTTACCTCAGCATTTCTAACTGTTGAAATATCAATACCGTCGTTTCTTATTTTTATATTCTTTAGAACCGGGTGTGGCTGTTCCCCGTATTTCCCTGTTATTATTCCGTATTTTGTAGGCCACGGCAACTTGCCCATGTTTCTCTCAAAATCACTTGATATGAGCATCTCTTCAGGCGTCAATCTGTTAAATACCCCTCCCTTTCCTTTTCTTTCCTCTTCAATGAGCTTCTCCAGCTCCTTCTTGATTTTTTCCGCTACCTCCCTTTTCTCTTCAATTTCCCTTTTTAATTCCTCTTCTCTCTTTGTTAGTTCCTTCACCAGCACTTCCTTTTTGGTTTTCTCCATTGCTATATTGCTCCTTTCTATCTGCTTTTCCCTTACAAGCTTCGCCTTCTCATTCCTGTCAGTATTCAACTTTTCAATCTTATTGTCAATAGTCTTTTTGAATGCAACTATCAGCTTAGCCTGTTTTTTCTTATAATTTGCATAGTTTTGAGCATACTTGATCCTCTTA
>CAZFHF010000119.1:0-8826 GCA_964518655.1 uncultured Bacteroidales bacterium
CAATTCCTGGGCAAATAATTGAATTTGCATAAGAAGTAATAATACAGTAATACCTGTTTTTATTCTCATTTCTAATGTTTAACTGTAATGCTTCCTTTCAGGGGTTTTGAGCCATCTTTCAAGTCTATGATATACCAGTAAGTATCAGGTTTTGCAAGTTTGCCTTCAGCAGTACCATCCCAACCCGGATCACTTGCCTTGTAGGAGATAATCAATCTTCCAAAGCGATCGAATATTTTTATTTCAGCATTGACAGCGTCAATCAATGCAGGTATTTCCCATGTATCATTAAAACCATCTCCATTTGGAGTTATAAAATCAGGTATTCCAATATCAATTGTTACTTCAATTGCATCTGAAGCTGAACAACCATATTCATTAGTCACTGTTACTGAATAGATGCCCGGGGATCTTATTTCAACAGACCTGCTTGTATCACCTGTTGACCAGTTATAGGTTGAGTATCCTTCTCCTGCGTCGACAATCAGAATTGTCCCGTCAGGAATAACAGTATCATTGCCAAGAGTAAAATCCGGAATTTCTGATACGACTATATTTTTACAAAAATACTCCTGGTTTGGCGTGCCCTCATCCAATGCAAGTGAGATATTATAAATGCCGGGAGAATCATAAATAATAACAGGAGGATCTCTTTGAGTGGAATAATGAGGATATGAATTTTCACATCCTGTGAAAAATAATCTCGTGATAGTTGAATTTTCCATATTGGTAACAAATGTATACAGAGTATCTCCAACCCTGAAGATATCAGAGATCCCGTGAGGCCCGTAAATGTCACTGACTTCACCCAGTGAAATAAATCCGGGTTCACCGGTAATGCCGTAATCAAAATCTAATCTTACTATGCTGTTATTACTGTTAAGAACAAAACCAAATATCATTTCACAGTCTTTAATAAGCGTAAGATCAGTTGGATTTAACAAATATTCAGGACTACCAAGGCTTTCTCCGGATGGTGTATTTAATAATGAATTGCCAAAATCTATCCTGGTAATTTCATGAGAATTAAAATTCGAAATAAACAGATACCAGTTGTCATCTTCGCGCCAGGGCAGAATACCGCAAGGTGCATTGAGATCCCCAATATTTCCAAGATTTTGCCCGTCAGGACGATTAGTCAGGCTGCTTCCAAAATTAAATCTGGTAATGGTATTATTTCCTGAATTAACAGTGAAGCCGTACCATATTTCATTTTCCCTGAACATAAACAGATCAACAGGGGAGTATAAATCACCAATATTACCAAGATTTAAAGGTGTGGGATTATTATTATTCAATGAATTCCCAAAATTAATCCTTGCCAGCCAGGAATCTTCACCCTCACCACCGGTTATAAATGCATACCATGTAGCCCCATCTTTAATAACCTGTATTCCCTGGGCATGTGCAGGCATTAAACCGTTAAAATTTCCCAGATTATATGATACAGGCACGGATAAAATGTTATTACCAAAAAAATACCGGATTAAAGTACTGCTTTCCTGGTTAGTAATAAATGCATAGTATCCTTCATTGTCTTTAACGATCTCAATAAAAGCAGGGTCGATCAATGAACCCTGGTTTGGCAGTTCTTCTCCTTCAGGAGTATATGTGAGGTTTCCGGAACAAAAATTCCAGTAATAAGTATCAGCTGTGCGTGAAGTATTTGTTATATATACGGAGTCATTATTGCAGATCGTGTCCATAACTTCAAAACTTGCCTGAGGATATCCTGCCGGTATATTTAAAAATAACAGGATCAAAGCCAGGCTTATAATATGTACGCAATTATTAATGACTTTAAGCATTATAAATAAAAGAAATATACAGGTACGATTAAACGAAAAACCTTATGTAAATAATAGTATTCGCAAATGAATTATTTGCAAAGATATAATAATGTATATACCATATTCATAATAATTAAGAGTAAAGCAAATTTATTTTCCGGCTATTATAATAATTACTATAAAGTTTATTGTGAAGTCAGAATAATTAGGAACAAAGAATAATTGTCAAAAGTAATTTGGCGATGACTATTTTTTTATGTAAATTTTAACTTATGTATATATGAGAAGGTGTTTCTTACGGTTGAATATTTTCAGATGAAATTAACTAATTATCAAAGACTTATAATATTATATATTTTCTACGGATTTCTTTTCGGTCTGTTTTTTCCGTTATTGGCATATATAATTGACCTGACAGTACACAGGTATTTTTTCACAATAAGCAATATTATACGAATACACAAGGAGAATTTTCTGCATTTCATTATTGATTCAGCCCCCATTGTCCTGGCTTTTGTAGCGTATTTTCTTATTAGCACACTGGTAAAGAAAGAGATAAAGTTAAAGGAGAAAATAAAGGAGCAGAGGGATATGATTCTGGATCAGCAGAAGGATATAATTGATGATATTCAGTATTCAAAACTCATTCAGGAAGCTGTTTTACCCACAAAAGAGTTTATGGACAAAATCCTGCCTCCCTATTTCATATTAAGTATGCCAAAGAGTATTGTCAGCGGCGACTTTTACTGGGTTGAGAAATATGAAGACAACATAATAATTGCATGTGTAGATTGCACGGGACATGGGATATCAGGGTCATTTATGCATATGATCGGTACAATTGCAATAAATGAAATTGTAAATAAGGGGAATTTTAAAAATGCAAGCGATATACTGGATCAATTAAGGGAGAATGTTATCAGATCGCTCAAACAAACGGGAGAAGAAGGAGAAGTATCCGATGGGATGGATATCGCATTATGTATCATAAACCTGAAAAAATACTATCTTCAGTATGCCGGGGCATATAATCCGTTATATGTTTTTAGAAATAATGAGCTGATGATTATTAATGCTGACAGGATGCCTATAGGAATTCATTTTAAATCAACGAATCCTTTTGTTAATCATGATATTAAATTAGAGGAAGGAGATATGTTATATTTATTTACTGATGGTTTTATTGATCAGTTTGGAGGTCCTTATGGAAAAAAACTGAGACATAAACCATTTCAGCAGATATTGCTGGAAACATGGGATAAACCTGTAGATAAACAAAAAGAAGAATTAATTTCGTTTTTTAGCAAATGGAAAGGGACCAATCCCCAGATTGATGATGTAATGGTTATGGGATTGAAAATCACCAGGAATAAAGAATAAAATGTAATCTTTGAAACAGTGATTATATAAAAACATTAAAATTTAATAAAAATGAAAAAAGTATATTTTGGCCTGTATGTATTTATTATTGCTTTAATAAGTGCATGCACTGTCGGTGTTAATAAGGATTTATTAACCGGTTTATCATATTCATATAAAGGATTAAGTGTTGAAGATGCATACCTGACTGTGGATAACAAGAAATTAAGTTCAAATGAGTTAGAGTATGGCAAAAAGGCATATATTATTTTGTCAGGTGTTGAAGGATTTGAAACCGATAACGGAAGGGTAAGAATCGGGTGTAATATTCAGCTTGCTGATGCTGCCGGTAATATTGTCCTTTCGGCAGATGATGCATATGCTGCTTTTGATGAGGAAGGGTTTGATCCCGAAGAAGTTGGGATGCTTAATATATCACTTACAATAGGCACACCAATCGAAGCTGGAAATGAATATAACTGGAAGGCGCATTTCTGGGATAAAAACGGGGAAGGTGAAATTGATACTGAGATTAATATAAAGATTGTAAGTCCCGGCGAATAGAAAATATTATATCAGCCCTGTTACTTTGATTTCAGGAATTCATTAATGTTTTCTGCGGCCTTTCTTCCTGAATAAATTGCTCTTACAACAAGACTTGCTCCCATTTCAGCATCTCCTGCTGCAAATACTTTTGGATTGCTTGTCTGATATTTTTCATTGATACTGATATTACCCCTCATATCATAATCCAGGTCAAGTTCATCAGCCAGTCCTTCATGATCCGGATGTAAAAATCCCATAGAAAGGAGGACAAGATCAGCATCAACCTTTTGCCTTGTCTCAGGTTTTTCAACCATAGCAGGTTTCCCATTATCATTAATCCATTTTACTTCAACCGTTTCAATTTGCTTAATACTTCCATTTTCTCCGAGGAATTTTCTGGTTGACAGGCTCCATCTTCTTTCACATCCTTCTTCATGGGAGCTTGAGGTTCTAAGAATATTTGCCCGCCAGGGCCATGGATTATCAGGTCTTCTTTCCCCGGGAGGTTTGGGTAATATTTCAATCTGAGTAATTTTTTTTGCTCCCTGGCGAATGCAAGTCCCTACACAGTCAGAACCTGTATCTCCTCCGCCGATTACAATAACATTTTTATCACCGGCAGATATTATATCCTGTGCGGGGATTTTCAAGCCCCGGATTATTTTATTCTGCTGAACAAGAAATTCCATTGCAAAGTGAATACCTTTAAGATTACGGTTATCAATTTTAAGATCCCTTGGTTTCATTGCCCCGATAGCCAGGCACACTGCGTCAAAATTGGCTGTCAGTTCTTTGCCTGAAATATTAACACCGACATGTGTGTTTAATCTGATATTCAGGCCTTCTTCGATCAGAATACCCAGTCTTCTGTCAATTATTCTTTTATTAAGTTTAAAATCAGGGATGCCATATCTTAAAAGGCCACCCGGAGCATCATCTTTCTCAAACAATGTTGTATTATGGCCCCATTTGTTCAGCAGGTCAGCACATGCTAATCCTGCGGGACCTGAGCCGATAACTGCAACTTTTTTGTTCGTTTTGTATTTTGCAGGGGACGGCTTTATATATCCGGATGCAAATCCTTTCTCAGCGGATGAAAATTCGTTTTCCCTTATGGTCACGGGATTATCATTTATGCTTAATGTACAGGCATCTTCACATGGTGCAGGACATATCCTCCCTGTAAATTCAGGGAAATTGTTAGTCTCATGTAAAATGTCAATTGCCTCTTTCCAGTTACCTTTATATATGGCATCCTGCCATTCAGGCATATTGTTCATTACAGGACATCCCCACTGGCAAAAAGGGACACCGCAGTCCATGCACCGTGAAGCCTGTTCTTTTCTGTCCTGCTCATTCAATGTTTGTTCAACTTCACTGAAATTATATATTCTTTCATTTACAGGACGGTAGCCGGCACTCTTACGTTTTATTTTTATGAATCCCTTTGGATTTCCCATACTCTTGAAATTAATGTTATATTTTTATTCTTCCGGTAATAATAGGATTAATGGACAGAAACTGTCAATAATGGTAATAAGGTTCATCTTCTGTTTCAATGATTTTTTTTCTAAGCTTTGCAAGTTTTTGTTCTTCAAGCACTTTCCTATATTCAAAAGGTAAAACTTTTATAAACTTTGGAAGATATTCATCCCAGTTTACCAGTATTTTTTCTGCCTGCTCACTTCTTGTATATGTATAATGATTATTTATTAATGTCTGAAGTTCGATAATATCATCTCTGTCGCCAACTATTCCCAGTTCAACAAGTCCTTTATTACAGTAGTAGTCAAAATCTCCTGATTCATCAAGAACGTATGCAACACCTCCGCTCATTCCTGCAGCAAAATTTCTTCCTGTACTGCCGAGAATAACCGCACGGCCTCCTGTCATATATTCACAGCAATGGTCTCCGACTCCTTCAACAACTGCGGCAGCCCCGCTGTTCCTGACACAAAATCGTTCTCCGGCCATTCCGCGTATATATGCTTCGCCGCTGGTTGCACCATAAAGGACAGTATTGCCGATAATAATATTTTCCTGCGGGCTGAATGTTGATCCCCGCGGTGGAACGACAACAATGCGCCCTCCCGAAAGGCCTTTACCAAGGTAATCGTTTGAATCTCCTTCGAGCTCAAAATGAACACCTTTAACAAGGAAAGCGCCGAAACTCTGGCCTGCCGAACCGCGGAACTTGCAGTTTATTATGCCGTCGGGGAGTCCCTTAATTCCGTAAGTTCTTGTAATTTCTCCGGAAAGCATAGCTCCGACAGCACGGTTAGTATTATTAATATCTTTGGAAATCCATACTTTAACCTTATTTTTCAATGCTTTATTTGCCAGCTTTATTAACTCCTTGTCAAGGACATCGTTAATTTTATGATTTTGTGTTTTTACATTGTGTTTTTCATTTGCAGCAACCTCGTCAGGCAAATAAGTAATGCCGGACAGGTCAAGTTTTTTTGCCTTCCAGTGTGTAATGTCGGTTCTTGGCTCCAGCAAATCAACCCTTCCCACTATATCATCAAATTTTGATATTCCCATTTCAGCGAGAATTTCCCTTGTTTCCTTTGCAATAAAATTGAAAAAGTTAACAAGGTATTCCGGATCTCCCTTATATCTTTTCCTCAGCTCTTTATCTTGTGTGGCAACTCCAACGGGACATGTATTAAGATGGCATTTGCGCATCATAACACAACCAAGCACTATTAATGATGAGGTGGCAAATCCGAATTCTTCTGCTCCCAACAGCCCTGCATATATAACATCAAGACCTGTTTTCAGCTGTCCGTCGGTTTGCAGAACCACCCTGTCGCGCAGGTTATTGATTAATAATGTTTGTTGTACTTCGGCAATTCCAAGCTCCATGGGAAGGCCGGCATGTTTAATGGAGCTGGCCGGACTAGCACCCGTACCTCCTTCACAACCGCTTATTGTTATACTGTCAGCATAGGCTTTGGCAACTCCTGCTGCGATAGTACCCACTCCTTTTTCAGATACCAGTTTAACATTGATCCTGGCTCCCGGATTTGTACATTTTAAGTCAAATATCAGCTGAGCCAGATCTTCAATTGAATATATGTCGTGATGAGGAGGTGGAGATATTAAAGTTATACCTGGCGTTGAATGTCTTATTTTAGCGATAACCTTATCGACTTTATATCCGGGAAGCTGTCCTCCCTCACCTGGTTTTGCTCCCTGGGCGATCTTAATCTGAATTTCATCAGCGTTAATAAGATAATTATTTGTTACTCCGAACCTGCCGGATGCTACCTGCTTTATTGCACTTCTTGCTGACGGTTTACCTGGCTTTGTAATCAAGCGGTCAGGATCTTCACCGCCCTCACCTGTGTTGCTTCTGCCTCCTATTTTATTCATAGCGATAGCAAGTGCCTTATGGGCCTCCTTGCTTATAGATCCGAATGACATCGCCCCGGTTATAAATCGCCTGATAATATTTTCTGCAGGCTCAACATCTTCAAGAGGAATCGGGGTTCCCTTTTTTATATTAAAACATCCCCGCAAAAAATGAGGCCTTCGGTTATTCTTTTCAACAATTGCACTGTATTCCTTATACCTGGAGTAATCATTTGTCCGGGTGCTCCATTGCAGCATACTTATGCTCTCGGGATTCCAGCCATGATATTCGCCATTGGTTCTGTAATGGTAGATCCCCTCGGTTTTTAATAAAGTATGCCTGTCATTTGTTTTTTCATATGCTTTGCTATGAGGAATAATTGCTTCTTCAGCTATCTCTTCCAGGCCTATACCTCCTATTCTTGAATCAGTTCCTGTAAAATATTTGTCAACGAATTCGTGATCCAAACCAAGTGCTTCAAAGATCTGTGAGCCAAAATAACTTCTCAGGGTAGAAATACCCATCTTTGAAAGTATCTTAAGCAGTCCTTTGTCAATTGCTTTGATATAATTTTCCCTTGCTTTAACATAATCCAGCCCTATCTCGCTGTTATTAACAAGATTTTCTATGACGGCCAGCGCGGCATAAGGATTAACGATGCTTGCTCCATAGCCGAATAATAGCGCAAAATGGTTTACTTCACGGGCATCGCCTGTTTCTACTATTAATCCTGCCTGTACTCTTTTCTTTACATTTATAAGGTGGTGGTGAACAGCTGAAACTGCCAGTAGTGATGGTATAGGAGCAAGATCTTCATTTATGCCCCTGTCAGAAAGAATTATGAAATTCCTGCCTTTATTAACAGCTTCTTCAGCCTTATAACATAATTCTTCAAGTGCATGCTCCAGCGCTTTTCTTTTATCTTTGGTTTTTGCCGGGAATAGTATGGGGATAACCTGGTGGGAGAATTCACTCTGATCCAGATTTTTAATTTTCCCCAGGTCAGTGTTTGTTATTATAGGGCTTCTGAATTTTATAAGCTTGCATTGTAAAGGACTTTCTTTAAGAAGATTTCTCGATACGGATCCTGAATAAATTGTCAGAGACATTACAAGCCCTTCTCTTATCGGATCTATGGGAGGATTAGTAACCTGTGCAAAAAGCTGTCTGAAGTAATTGAAAATACGCTGCGGTTTATCTGACATAACAGCCAGGGGGACATCGTTTCCCATTGAATTAACAGGTTCCTGGCCATCAGAAGCCATTGGCTTAATAAGGAATTCAACATCCTCCTTGGAATAACCAAAGACATTAAGATATGTGTCATATGAATTATCAAGGGAAGTAGGCACTCTTTCCTTAACCTCAATATCTTTCAGTTCTATCCTGTTTCCCTTTAACCAGTTTGTATACGGATTTCTTTCGGTCATCTGTCTTTTAAGTTCATCATCGGGAACAATTATTCCGAATTTTGTGTCCACAAGCAATATTTTGCCTGGCCGTAATCTTCCTTTTTGTCTGATATTTTCAGGGGGAAATACCTGGACACCGACCTCAGAGCCCATAACAATAACATCGTCTTTTGTGATAACATATCTTGAAGGCCTTAATCCGTTCCTGTCGAGTGTGCCTCCTATATATCTTCCGTCACTGAATATAATGGAAGCCGGTCCGTCCCATGGTTCCATAATGGTTGAATGATACTCATAAAATGCTTTCAGACTGTCAGGTATAGGATTTTTATCGTTAAATGATTCGGGAATCAGCATGCTT
>CAZFHF010000120.1:0-8781 GCA_964518655.1 uncultured Bacteroidales bacterium
TGAGCTAAGAAAAGCAAGAATTGAGAAAGAGCTCAAACAAAGATATATACAGACTATAGTTGAACATGTCGGCACAGGATTAATAACATTTGATGATAATGGAAGGATTGAAAAGATAAATAATGCCGCAAAAAAACTGCTGAATATCACTGACATTGCAAATATCTCGGAATTAGACAGGTTACAGCGTGGCCTGGCAGAAAAACTCAAAGGCCAGATGCCGGGATTACAGTCATTGCTTAAAATTAAAATCAACAATGAGCTGCTTCATATTGCTGTTAAATCAACTATTACAATAATTGAAAATAAAAGAATTAAAATAATATCTCTTCAGGACATACGAAATGAGCTGGAAGAGAAAGAACTTGACAGCTGGAAACAGCTTATCAGCATCCTTACACATGAGATAATGAATTCAATAACTCCTATAACAACTCTTACAGTGGCTATTAAACGCTGCTTTAAACAAAACGGAAATATTAAAGCCCCGGAAAATGTAACTATCGGGAATATCAAAGATGCTATTGACAGCACGAATATAATTGAAGAACGAAGTAAAGGGCTGATTTCATTTGTGGAAAAATACAGGAGTATTACGAAGTTGCCTGTGCCGGTAATTTCCAGTGTATCTGTGTCAGAGCTTTTAAGTAATGTTGAGAAGCTATTCAGGGAAACAATTGAGTCTGATAAAATCAAGCTTGATATAGAAATAATACCTGATAACCTTCATATTTCTGCTGATAAAAAACTCATGGAGCAGGTGCTGATTAACTTATTTAAGAATTCACTGGATGCATTAAAGAATAACAAGAAAGGTCTTGTTAATATAAGGGCTTATAAAGAAAATAATAATGTTAATATACAGATATCTGATAATGGTCCGGGCATACCTGACGAAATAATGGAAAATATTTTTGTGCCCTTTTATACTACAAAAGAAAAAGGCACTGGTATTGGCTTAAGTATATCAAGACAAATAATCAGGATGCATAAGGGGAAAATATCTGTCCGGTCAGTGCCAGATAAAAATACTACTGTAACAATCTGCCTGTAATAAATATATTTAATAATCTAGATAGTCTCAGGCTCAAAATATTCTTTGGGATGCTGGCAGCAAGGACACTTCCCCGGAGGTTCCGTACCTTCATGTTTGTAACCACACTTTAAGCAAGTCCATATTACCGGTTTCTCCCTCTTATAAACCGTTCCTTTTTCAACCATCTCAAGAATTTTCTTGTATCTGTCACGGTGTCTGGCCTCCACCTTGGCAATCTGCTCGAAGAGTATTGCTGCTTTTGTATTTCCTTCCTCACGTGCTACTTTCGCAAACTCAGGATACATTTGTCTGGTTTCATAATCTTCCCCTTCAATTGCTTCCTTAAGGTTCACAGTTGTATCTCCTATTCCTTCGAGTAGTTTAAACTCATCCTTTGCGTGCTGCTGCTCATTTTCGGCAGTTTCTTCAAAGATTTTTGCTATGTAGTGATAGCCTTCGTTCCTCGCAACTTTTGCAAAGTAGTCATATTTGTTCCTTGCCTGGCTCTCGCCGGCAAATGCTGCTTTAAGGTTTTCTTCCGTTTTGCTCATTTCCTTTATTTTTAATTGTTTATTTATTTTTCTTTAATCTAATCAATTTCAGTAAAATCCGACTTCCGG
Organism: uncultured Bacteroidales bacterium; assembly: GCA_964518655.1. Lineage (GTDB taxonomy): Bacteria > Bacteroidota > Bacteroidia > Bacteroidales > UBA10428. The sequence goes on from CAZFHF010000120.1 coordinate 1,657, forward strand.
GTGCCACAAACAGGGCAAACCCAGTCTTCAGGTAACTCTTCGAAAGAAGTTCCTTCGGGTATCCCTCCCTTACTGTCACCCTTCTCAGGATCATAAATATAACCGCAAACTTCGCACTTATATTTTCCCGTAGATTTTTTTCCTTTTAACTGCTTTTCTATCTTGCTCTTATCAATATATGTGGGAGCATTCTCAGGAGCAATACCTTTTTTAACTTCCCTGTAATAAACATATGTTAACGGTTCCTTATCCGTATCAAGCAACCTGTTCTGAACTAATGTGCCAATAAATATCAGATGTGAACCAACATCATAAGTCTTAACGACACTGCATTCAAACCATGCAAGAGTATTATCAAGTACAACAGGCACTCCTGTTTCCGTTGTAATATACTCTACATTTTCAAATTTATTTATATCCCTGCCACTCTTATATCCAAACAAACCTATTAATTCAGCTGAAGTGTCCTTTTCCAGCACAGATATTGAGAAAGCTTTGCTTTCCTTTATTAATAAAGACGTATAATTCTTTTTGCTGCAACATACTGCAAACTGCACCGGTTCGGCCGTTACCTGAAATACGGTATTGGATATATATCCTCCCTTTTTCCCATCACCTTGTGAACTTACTATATAAAGACCGTAAGTAACTTTAAAAAATGCCTCGAAATTAATTGCAGAATTATCTGTCATGCTTATGTTTGTAAACGATACTTTATTTCAGTGAAATATTTAAATTAATATTCCGGTTAATCATTGATTATATATTCAGCAAATGCCTGAGAAATTTCATTAATAACATGCAGTAATATTAATAAATATTTATTTTTTCAAGCCTGTTTCCGGTATATTTAACATTCCCTGCCTATTAATTTGTATATATAATAATTGCTCCCGGCCCGGATTATATTTTTCACTTCTTATATCCATTTACCTGTTCTCTGCAATTGTGGCATTTATTATCATACCATCCATACGGCATGCACCACAAAAGAGTCCGCAATATGCCATTTTATTATAATCTTTCATATTTTTGCCTGTAAATAATAACCATAAAACAAAAATACATGTTAGAAACCGTTTTCAGGCATCGTTCAATAAGAAAATATAAAAATGATCCTATAGATGACCGTATACTTGAGGAAGTTTTAAGAGCCGGAACCAGAGCTTCAACAACAGGAAATATGCAGGTTTACAGTATGATTGTCACAAAAGATCACAGGATAAAAACGCAACTCTGGGAAGCACATTTCAAACAGGATATGGTATTACAGGCACCGGTTCATATAACATTTTGTGCTGATTTTAACCGGTTTAACAAGTGGTGCCTGCAGAGAAAGGCAAAGGCGGGATATGATAACTTTTTATCATTCTTTACTGCTGCCATTGATGCCCTGCTGGTATCACAGAATGTTGCAATAGCAGCAGAAGCACATAAACTGGGAATATGCTATCTGGGAACTGTAACTTACATGGCTGATAAAATAATTGAAATACTTGATCTTCCTGAAAATGTAGTACCTGTTGCAGCCATTGTATTGGGTTATCCTGATGAAAATCCCGGCTTAACTGATCGCCTGCCGTTAAGAGGTGTTATACACAAGGAAAAATATAAGGACTACACTGCTTCTGATATTGACGATATATATCAGGAAAAGGAAGCCTTACCATTAACAGCTCAGCTGCTTGAAGAGAATAAAAAAGAAACTCTGGCACAGGTTTATACCGATAACAGGTATACAAAAAAAGATAATGTATATTTTTCCAGGCAATTTCTTAAAGTTATTAAAAAGCAGGGATTTATGAATAACAATGATTAACTTACAAATAAAATTATTTTACTTCAAACCTGACACCAAGCTTCTCTGCAATCTCTTTTAAATCCTGCACTATTGCCGGCAGAACACTTATCCCTTCTTTTCTTATTTTTTCTTCACTTATTCTTTCAGGATCACCGGGTATCATGACCTTAGGTTTTCCTGGTGCGCTTTCGGCATCCCTGAAAGTTTTTATCCATCTGTCCATTTGTTTCTTAAATTCTTCGGCTTCCTGGAACGCATCAATGCGCATGGCTCCAAAAAAATGTCCTGTTCCCTCTCCTACCTTTTTATCAAGGACAGGTAAATATGCTACTGAAGGGGGTACAAAAGGTCCGAAATTAGCATGTGATAACACTGCTGAAAATATATCGACAATAGCACTCATACAATAACCCTTATGACTGCCATGCTCATAATCACCACCAAGTGTTAGCATTGACCCTCCACGCTTTAAAATCGAAGGATCATCTGACGGATTTCCTTTGTTGTCCTGAACATATCCCCACATTGTCTTTTCGCCCTTTTTTTCTGCAACAGCAAGCTTGCCGCGTGCAATAGGCGTAGTAGAAAAATCAGCAACAAACGGAGGTTGTTCTCTTGCCGGGACAGCAACAGCGACTGGGTTCGTCCCCAGCAAGCGGCTTACTGAAAATGTCGGTGCAACCAATGGATTGGCATTTGTCATTGTTAAGCCAATCATATCATGCTTTAGTGCCATCATAGCGTAATATCCTGCTATTCCAAAATGATTTGAATTCCTTGTAGATACCCAACCTGTTCCTGCATCTTTGGCCTTTTCAATAGCTATCTCCATAGATCTCGTTGCAGCAATCATGCCTATCGAGTTATCACCATCCACTACAGCTGTGCTGGCTGTTTCATGTACAATCTTTATGTCAGGAGCAGTATTGATGCGTTTAGCCTCCCATAACTGAAAATAATCTTTTATTCTTATCATACCGTGAGAAGGTAATCCGCGTAATTCCGCAGCAAGAAATACTTTTGACGCCATCAGTGCATGCTGTTCACGGCAACCCATCTTTATAAAAACATTCTTTGTGAAGTGTAGCAGGTATTCGTAAGTATACATCTTAAATAACTTTTCAATTCAACCGGTAAATATAAGAACATAGCTTAATATAATTTAATTTATACCAATTTAATGCTATAAATAAAGAGTTAACTATATTTGTTTTAAGTATTTAATTAAAAATAACAATATGTCCGATTCTTCCAATAAAAGCAAATCCGGTTATAAATCAGTGATAAATAGCCCTATGACTGAAAAAATTAAATCATATATGAAAAGGGACCCGAATAATTTTGAGTCGATGATCATATCAGGCTTCAATTATGAAAAACCTGAAATCGTATATTCCCGGGAAAAACTAACTGGTCTTATAGATTATAAAAAACCTGTATTAAATGAAAAATATGATAATTGTACAGGCTTAATAGAATTAAACAAAGATATTGCCTGTGTAGCAAGCATTATGCCAAATGACTATGAAAATGACAGTGCAGTAAATAGCGGGATAACAGCTGTGAGACGGGGGATACAAAATGTAGTTGCAGCAGGTGCAAGACCTGTGTCAAACGTGTATTCATTTATATATGCAGCGTCAAAATCAGATAATACAATACATGATATTAATGAATTCTGCAATGCTGCGGGGACTCCTGTAATTGACAGCAATTTTTACTTTAATGATAAAATTACAACTGCACCATTGTTAAATATTATTACACTGGGTACTGTTAACAGGAGGAAAAAAGCTATATCATCAAAATCAGAACCCGGAGAATCAGTTATGCTTCTGGGACACTTTAATTCAAATAATCAAGTTAAAGGAAGCCTGTATTCTTTAATAAAGAAAAGGTGCTCGCAGGATAAAAATCCTCCTTTGGTGGTTTATTCTATATTGGAAAAGTTGTTTATTGAAGGCGTATCAGAGTTATTTCAGACCGGTGTTATTTCCAAAGCTTTCATTATTGAAAAATCCGGAATTATAGGTTCAGCTGCAAATATTATACGTACCGGTAAAACAGGTGTCAGACTGGATATTGATAAATTATCAGGTGATTCGGATTTTAATGGGATTTATAAAATAATATCCGGGTACTTACCTCATTCAATCTTAGTTATTATTAATAATGAAAAGAAAAGCCAGTTACGTAATATTATTGAAAAATGGTTATTGGATTATTGTGAAATTGGTGAGATTATTAATGACTACAGTCTTAAGTGTTATATGAACAATAAACCGATAGCAGATATACCTGGTAAATGTTTGTCAATTAATGAATCACCAGCCAATATTAAAAATATTAATTCTCAAAACAGCGATTTCAATATACCTGATATCTCGATTGATGATATCAATGAACCTGGAGAATACAGGCAGGTAGCTGAAAAACTCCTGAAACAGCCTGATATTGCGGCAAAATCATATACAGCAGATCAATACCATATGACAGCAGGCTCAGAGGATATAAGTATAAATATCCCTTCAGGAACCGGTGGATTTAAGCCTGTAAACTATAACGGTCTTATTACGGTTTCCATCAATTCAAATTCAAAGCACGTTTCAGCAGATTACAAAACAGGCATAATAATAATGATAACAAGGACAATAAAAGATATAATCTGCAGTGGAAGTGATCCGTTAGCTATGAGCATATGCTTAAATATTTGTGAATCTGATAAAAAAGAATTTAAGGAACAGTTTGAATTAATATACGATGGTATAGAAGAAGCTATAAAACACTTTAAAATACCGCTGGCAAATTTTAACTTAAGTTCCGGTACTAAACTAAAGCCTGATAAAGATGCGGACAACCTGTTAATACTACCTGTTATTGGCACTATTGGAAAACTGGATAACAACAAAAGTTATACAACCAGAGCATTTAAGGAAAAAGGTCATATGATATACCTGATTGGGAAATCAAGAAATGATATTGCATCATCTGAATATATCAGAGTAATTCATAAAATTGAAAAGTCCCCTGCTCCGTTTATTGACATTGAATTTGAAAGTCTGCTCCATAAATCAGTAAAAGGACTGATTAAAAATCACCTGATCGTATCAGCTCATAGTGTTTCAGAAGGAGGATTATTTTTTACGTTGCTTGAGTCAGCAATTATCAAAGGATATGGATTTGATATCACATCTCCTGCAGAAATCAGGTTAGATGCCTTTCTATTCGGGGAATCACAGGGAAGAATGATTGTAACAGTATCCCCTGACCGTGAGACTGAATTTATCGATTATATGCTTCAGCAGGATTTCCCATTTTCGGCTCTTGGGCATGTTACAAAAGAAGAATTGAGGATAGATGATATGTCATACGGTTTTATTGGGGAGTATAAAAAATTATATAGTTCCACTATTAATGAAATATCCTCTCTCATAAAGAAATGACTGCTTTAATATATATTGTAATATAAAATTAAAATACTATTTTAGCGGCGCTCTCGTTTAGAATAAATAATGTAGTAACGATACAAATATTTACTTTGAGAAATATAATCTTTATTATTACAGTTTTCATGTCCCTTGAGGCTGCAGCCCAGAAACCTAAAGTGCAGAATGATCCTACTCATGATGACAAACTACTGCATTTCGGATTTTCTTTAGGTTTTAATACAATGGATTTTAACATAAAACACTCTCAGGATGCTGTTGATAATGACATTGTAGCAGAAGTTGCCAAATTGCAGCCAGGATTTCATGTCCATGCAATTTCAAATCTAAGGCTGGCAGAATATTTTGATCTCCGGTTTCTTCCCGGAATATCTTTCGGGGGTGAAAGACATATTGAATACCGCGACTTATCGGTAGAAAATCAAGAAGATAGCGAAGTGATTGATCCTGATGATATCCCGATAAAAATTGAATCAAATTTTCTTGAGTTCCCTTTGTTGCTGAAATATAAATCGAAAAGGCTGAATAATTTCAGACCTTATCTTATTGGAGGTGCTAATACGAGGTTTGATCTTGCAGGAGCTAAGCTGGATTGGGGAAAAAAGGATGAAGACGGCAAAAAAAAGAACATAGTATTGCTTAAATTGTTCGATTATTATTATGAGGTTGGCGTAGGCATGGATTTCTATATGCAATATTTTAAATTTGCTGTTGAGTTGAAATACGCAGCAGGCCTGAGAGATGTATTAAAAACTGAAGGCAAGGACGGTAAAAAGCCTTACCCTGATATAGAAATATACACAAATGTTATTGATCAGCTGCATTCAAGAATGTTTTTGATTTCATTTCATTTCGAATAAAGCTGTTATTTTCTTCTTCTGAATTCTGAACAAACAATTGCTGCTGCAGCAGAAATATTCAAAGATTCAATGCTATTAACATTGGATGAATATTTAGGGATACAGAGTCTTGATTTTATATATGGGAAATATTTGCTTGAAATACCTTTTGACTCATTACCCAGAATTATAAATGCTTTTTTATCCAGAGTTTCATTATATATTGAACGTCCCTGAAGAAATGTGCCGTAAATATTAAATCCCGAAGCTGATGAATACTCCTTAAGAAGATTTTTAAGATTTAAATAATATACTTTAATCCTTATAATTGCACCCATAGTTGCCTGAACTACCTTAGGATTATAACAATCGACACAGTCATTGGAACAAAAAATACTATTTATACCAAACCAGTCAGCTATCCTTATAATATTTCCCAGGTTTCCCGGATCCTGAACCTTATCCAATACAAGCGACAGACCAGACAATATATCATTTTTCTTAATCTTATGTTCCGCGATCCGGAGCACTGCCATAACATCACATGAAGTCTTAAACGAGCTGATTTTATTTGCATCTGACGTTGAAACCTCCACTATGTCCCGCATGATATTAAAATTGCCTTTTGTATTATATTTCAACCATTGTTCAGTGGCTATCAGTTTTTTTATTAAATGAGGATTATGTTCCAGCAATTCACTTACTATCTTCTCACCCTCAATAATGAACTCCCTATAAATATCACGATACTTTTTTACTTTAAGTGATTGAAGATATTTAATTTTGTTTTTGCCAGGCATTTTTATTTAATTACAAATATTCAAGCAAAATATGATACAACAGTATATAATTTTTATACCTGAACATTTATTGACAGATATATTCATATAAACAAGACCATATTATTGTGAATAAAAAAGTTATATTTGCGCGAATGTAATAATTTTAAAATTATCTGAGTTGTTACTGTCCGGAAAAGAGATAAAAATTAAACGATTATTATTACCTTGTTTCCCGTTAATTCTTTTGATCAGTCTTA
>CAZFHF010000121.1:0-8620 GCA_964518655.1 uncultured Bacteroidales bacterium
ATAATTATTCACTCCATCTATCCTGCAAAGCATGGCATATTTTCCTTTTATCTTCCTCGGGAACAATGCCATTCCTTTATTCTTTGCAATCTCCCCATGAATAGGCGACATTTTAAAATGGTAGAAAGATTTGGTCTCAAGTAACTTCGGCAGGATCGTCATGCCATCATAAGCAGTATAAGTAGCATAATAGGTTACTTCACCGTCATCGTCCGTGAATTTTACAAAACGTGCGTCTTCAATTCCATTTTTTTCAGTTTCGGAGATAGGGAAAATAACTCTTTCGGAAATGGCTGTGTCCATGGAAAATTCTATTTCATAATGTGATGAAGCCAGCCACATTATTCTATTAAGGAGCAATTCCTTACTTGCAGAAAGTTGCGATTTTTTCCTGGTTTCATCTACATACCTTTTTAATTCCCCATAAGTAAAGTTATCACCCAGTTTTTCCAAAACAAAGGACGGAGAAAAAGTGTTATTAAAATACTGCATTTCATCCAGCTTCCTTATGAAGGATTCTTTATTGTAAATATGTCTTTTGATTTCCTCAGCTTCATCCAACATGTTGCCAACTGGTTGAAAAATGAGGTTATAATCATTATCAATAATACCTAAACGGAAAACAATTGAAGAAATATGACCCTCTCCTGTTGCCCTGAAACTTACAATTACTCTTTTTTTCCCTGGCATTAATTCTGTTTGATCCGGATGTTCTATAATGGATGGGTTAAAAAAAGCTGCTGACTCAATTGCATACTCCATTGTAAAATATGATCCGATTAGCACTTTTCTTGACAGTTCAATGTTATCCGGATTAATCTCCAGTTCCTTAAACAATGCATTCAATTTATTGAAATGTTTTTCGAATATCTTTGAAATATTTCTGTGACGTGTGGAATAATCTCTCAGCACCTGGCTAAGTGCTATTTTCACATCATCTTCTTTCATAGCGAGAACCGCGCGGATTATATTTTTGCTTCTTTCATCATTATAATAAAAAAAGCGTGCGATAACCCTGCTCGGATCGGGGTTAAGTCTAACATCCTTTCTGGTTACAGTAACTTGCATGGATTATATATTTGTATTCTAAATTAATCAATAAATGTAATATATCTTTTACGAATAAAAAAAAGGGACAGTCACCTTAATAGGTATCTTTAAAAAAGGGACAGTCACCTCGTGAGGTATCTGCCCCCTGTTTAATCCATAAAGTACTTTAAAATTTTAAATGTTCCAATTCCTTTTCTTTCTTCACATCAGCCATAGTCCAGAAATGGACATCGCCTGAGGTTATTCGAAAGATCTCCAGGTAAAATTCAATTGATTTACCGACAATGTCATCCAGGAATTTTCTATCTTCATAAGCTTTTTTCTTCATCTTGGGATCATCAATAAATTCGATATTTCGGGTTAAACGAATTGATTTTGCATTTCCTAATTCCGCAGGATTATTGTAAAAACATACTTCCACTTTGGGATTCTGATGTAACTGTTTACTCATATCTTTCGGGGAAAGAGTTTCAAAATAAAAACCGTTCTCGTCAGCAGACCACTTTAAAACGGCTCTTACACTTGGCTGGTCACCATCTTTTGTGGCGATATAACATACAGGATGGTCATTAGCTAATTTAATGCATTCTTATAGGTTCATTTTGGTGAGTTTTAAGTTTAACTTAACATTTAGAAATGATGCAGTTTACATGATTATCAGTTCTTTTCCAAAAGAAGTAAATTTGAATTTTTTTGGCATTATACAGATGTAATATTTATGTTATTCTTTGTTACAAATAGGGGGGATTTAATGTTTCTTATATCATATATTTATTATAGATGTTTTAATCAAAGAAAGATTTAGTGTTTTACCCAAGTAATTTAAAAAAGGTAGCATTTTATATTTTTTTTACCTTGCGAGATGCCAATGATTTTCATGAAGGTCTGGCAAGTATTAAAGTAAGAAATAGTTACGGGTCTATTAATACTAAAGGTTATATTGTTATAGCTCCTGAATAAAAATCTGCAGGGAATTTTAACGGTATATTTGCGGTTGCCACCGATTCTCACAACAAGAAGATGGTGATTAAAAAATCGGGAAAAATTGCTTTACAAAAACATGATTTTAAAAAATACCTGTTATTATCAAATAATATAATAGCTGCATATATTAAGAGGAAGTACATACTAATAGATTCCCTCAAACAGGAGATATTTCCGGGAGAAAAACTTGAAAGTATTGAAGACTTTAATAACAACTTATTACTGGCAAGACAGAATGGTAAATGGGTTATAATAAATAAAAGTGGATATTATATTGTTGACCATACTTTTAATAGTATCGGAAAAATAAACAAATCGCATTATGAATATAAGTTTTCTAATCTTGTCGGACTGGCTGATTCAGATGGACAAGTGATTATTGAGCCCTCATTTAAAGATATAAAGTATTCCGGCAAAAATATTATACAGGCAATTGCCCTGAAAGATATATTCTATTATGATCAGATCAAGGGTGAATGGATTTATACAAATAAAAACCAAATGGCCTCCGGGACAATTAAGTAATAAATCTTAAAAGGGGCAGCTCCCGGGGACAGCGCCTTGGCTCAGTTGTCTATCAGGGCGCTGTTCCTTTTTTTTACTATTTTATTATGATTTGTGTTCATTTTTCTTTTAATTTACTTTAGTAAACAAAATAGTAATCTCTAAAATTAATTCTATGGAAACTCAACCTAAACTTCTGACTCCTATTCTTAAGGCTTTTTTTGGCATTATTATGCTATTAGTCCTAAAATTGATAACCACTGAAATACCAATGTTTAGCGGGCTATCAGTTTATGTTAACCTAGTTATTAATATTTTGATTATTCTGGTACTCGTTAATTTTAACAGAGAGTTTGGCCGTGAATTAAGAAACAGGGCTCCGGGTTTTCCTGAAAGTACAAGTATCTTAAACTCTATTGTACTTCTTGTATCTGTTGTATTATTATATTATGCATTGCTGCCTTTTGCAACAAAGTATATATATAAATTTCTCTGGGTATATCAGCTTACATTTGCTATTCTGGCAATTATTCCCATCTATAGGGCAGGAATGACTATCTACACTAACATAGGTAAAATAGCACAACTGGTTAGCGGAAAGATTACCGAAGCATCTGTAAATACAGTTGAATGCCCTCAATGTAAGAAAAAGAATCCTGAAGGGAATAAATTCTGTGATAATTGCGGGACATCATTACAAGCAGATACTGTTAGCGATAAAATATGTCCCAAATGTAACGCCAATAATTCACCTTCATCAAAATTTTGTATAAACTGTGGAACAAAATTGTAGTAAATAAAATTATTTATTCATTAATAACATAACGTAAATATATTGGACCTGACTTTGTAATCTTTTCATAATATTTCATTAATGATAATTAAAAAGACAAATATTATACAAATAATATTATTGTTTCTTACAATAATATTCTATTCATGTACCGATACTTCTTTAAATAAACTAAGGGACAAGTTTCTTGGTGCCTGGATTGATCCTGAACATGAATCAGTAATTATTATTGAAAGAAGCGGTTTTGATTATATCGTAAATATTAAGAATAACCGTTATCCGGCTACAAGAAAAGGAAATACTCTGGAAATTGATAAAATCGGACAACTGATGTATGATAATATTACAGGGCATATGCTTATTTCAGGAATTGAGTATAACCGGATGACAGGAGACATGTTCACAGGTACATGGAAGTTGGTTGAATATAGATATTCTGATTATGGCCATGATTTTGAAAGTTTCTTACAAATATCCAGGGACAGTGACAATACTTACTTTACAATAATATATAAAACTGAACTTGAGGCTTATAAAGAAAATAATATAAAAGCTGAATTTGTTAATGGTAGATTAATCGGAGATTATTATGGAGCAGAAGAAAATGTTAAAATCGAAGTAGTATCTTCAGATAAAATCAAATTTTCAATCGACCCCTATGGGGAGTTTACTCCGGTTAAAGATGAGATTTATAAGGCAACAGAAACGATGTTTATTCCTAAAAGTGGAAATGATTTTATCGGTGTTTGGGAAGATACCTGGAAATTATCGGATAATAGCAAGGGTAAATTAACAATTGATATTACTGGTGCAGGAAATAATTACTATGATGTAACTATGAAATTTGAAATGTATAATACCAAGGATTGGAGATGGAGAACCAGGTTTACAAATCAATCGTTATATTCTACGCATTCAGTAAACGGTAAAAGGCCTACCATAATTCTTATTGATGCCAATACGCTTAAACTTAAAGATTTTTTCCTTATGAGAAAATCCGAACATACTCTTATCAGAAAGAATAAAGTATCCATTACTAACAGATTAAATGCTATGGGAAAACTTATTGGAACTGATCCCTGTTATATTATTAATGTATCTGTAGCATCCAGTCTTGAAAAAACAGTAAGTAAAGTTGAAGAATTAAAAAGCCAGGGTTATAATGCAGGATACTTATGGATACCTGATTATGCTTCGCTTAGTGGTGCAAAATTATATGCAATATTCATCGGCCCCTTTGAAACGCAAAAAGAGTGCGAAATAGCAGTAGAGAAATACAGACAAAAACAACCTTCAGCATATGGAGTATTAGTATCTCAGGAAAATAATCGTGTTGAAATAAGAGGGATTGATAAAGTTAAGATTACAGAGAATTATAATAAAAAGCTTGCTGAATAGCCTTAAAATAAACTATTATAAAGCATTATTTTTTGTAAAACATTCAGGATTTATAATGTGATCTTAGATTTTCCTATCATCTATATTAAAATGAAAAATATCTTATTGATTTTATTACCTATGACTATTTTATCGTGCGGCTCGAATACTCCATGGTATAAAATATACAAGAGTGATATGTTCTATGAACCTCATTCAATGATTACAACAGTTGATAATGAAATAGTTATTTGTGGAAGATACAAACTTGAAGGGTATAATAAATTATTTGTTATGAAATTAGATAAGTGGGGTAATATTAATAATCTGGGAAAAACGGATCATAGTCTCAGGTTTGATTCTGATATAAAAAAAACATTTGACAGAGGTTATATAATAGCAACATACGATAATGTGAACTATGATGATGATGGAATGATTATTAAAATGGATGAAAATTTCAATATTGATTGGGAATATAAAACCAAGCATAGCAGAGATGAAAAATTATACTCAATTATTCAGTTAAAAGATGGTTCATACATTGCAGTAGGTAGTGCGGAATATAAATCCGGAAGTAATGATTTCTATGCTGTAAGGATAAATCAGGAAGGAAAATTATTATGGGAAAGAATATATAATAATCATACTTACTCAACAGCATATATTGTGAAGGAAGATAAGGAAGGAAATATTTGGATTGGAGGAGAATTTTCCTATTATTTAAGTTTTTTTGCAAAAGGAGAATCATTTTATATTTTAAAGATAGATACTTCCGGTAATATATTATGGGATAATGATTATACTTTTGGCAATGGTAAATATAATGGTGTGTCTGACATGGAAGAAACAGGGGAAGGAAATATGATATTTGCAGGATATACAACTTCAGGTCCTTATTCAAGATCAAATTATGATGCGTGTGTATTCTGTATAGATAAATATGGTAATGTTCTATGGAATAAAAATATCGGAGGCACCCTGGATGATAAAGCATTTTCAATAATTGAAAAAGATGATGATAATTATCTGGTTACGGGTTATACTGAGTCTTATGCAGAAGAAGCAAACAGGGATTTATATGTAATTCAGATAGACAGCGAAGGGAATATAAAAAGTGAAGAAATGATTGGTAATATGAACGCAGAAACAGAAATTTCTATTCGATCTCTTGATAAAGGAAGAGTATTTATTGCTTGTTGTGAGATAAAAATGTCTGAGCGTAGTTATGACATAGGTTTATTTAAATTTAACAGGAAATTAGAGTATTCAAATGAGGCTATTATAATTGATTTTGATATGTAAAATCAATTTTTGCCGGATTCTAGGCTCCATACTGAACAATAATGTTTAAGCTAGTGCGTAATTCACCTCCCGGAAAAAATGTCTGAATCTGGTACGTTCCGGGTTTATCAAATCTTACTTTAATTTTATCAATACACATATTCACAAAACCCTGATTGATTTGTTCGATATTATCAAATTTCACTTCTTTTACAAGGCTTGATTGCTGATTTGAGTCAATTTTATTGATTCTCATAGATAAATTTCCTGTACGGTCACCGGTATATAAATTGATAGTAAGATTAACATATTCGCCTGGGAAAATATATACATTGCCCCAGAAATCAGGTGTAGGATCTGTAACTAAATCTAATTTTGCTCCTGAACCTACGGAAGGCACACTCAATAAAAATCCTATAATCCATCCTCCCGCCATTCCTGCACTCTGACCGATAATATGAGCCGTTAATAATCTGCTGCTTTCTTCAACTGATTTATCTATGGTTTTTTCTACAATCTTCTCTACAACAAAACTGATTGTTTTTTCTGATGCTCTTTTTATTATATCTGAGCCTATATAAAAAGTTATATCCTCTAATAATTTGTCCGTAGACTCTTCTTTGACTGTCACCTCACTTTGTGATTTATCTATATTAATGCCAGGCTTATCACTCTGGGCTGTCTGGTTTGAAGATTGTGAGAAAGGTGCTTTACTTGACTTTTTGTTTATAACAAATTTTTTTGAATATGAATATACATTTGAAGGCTGCTTTTGATCAAAAGCAATTAATTTGATTTTATACTCACCAATTGTTTTTGGACTAAATTCATATGCATAATCACCAGCATTGTAATAATCTTTGACAGGATCATCATTTAAATATAACTTTGCATTTTTAAAATCCTTGTCCTTCAATGAGATTTTAACCTGTAATATTTCATTGATTTCCAATATTCCGTTTATGTTATTATTTTCTTCCGGGCCACTAAATCTAATCATAGGAGGAGAGTGTTCTGAAGATCCAAATTCGAATAAATATGATTGAAACACATTATCGATAATTTTTATATTTGAACTCGTTTTCCATTGATAAGGTGATGATTCAGTATATTTAACCTTGATTGAGTATAATCCTGGTGCCAGTTCAATTAAGTTTTTTCCATTATATAGTCCTTTATTTGTAAGATTTTTAAATTCTTCCTTTTCATCATCCCATTTTGAATAATATACTCTTCCATCTCCCCAACCATTGTTATCAGTAACAACAATATCAACATTGCCCTTTTCAAAATAAAACTTAAAAGGCGTAATCTGTTTATCTGTAATTTCTATATTTTCCATTTTTTTCCATTGATCGGGATATGTTTCAGTGTACTTAACCTGGATTGAATATAATCCCGGGGCCAGTTCAATTGAGCTTTTACCGTTGTAAAGTCCTTTGTTTGTAATATTTTTAAATTCCCTGGCCTCATCATTCCACTTCTCATAATATACTCTTCCATCTCCCCAGCCGTCATTATCAGTAACTGTGACACTCATCTCCCCCTTTTTAAAGTAAAATTTAAAAGGCTTTTCAAGTTTATCATAAATTTCAATATTTGTAATGCTGTTCCATTGATCAGGATATGTTTCAGTGTACTTAACCTTGATTGAATATAATCCCGGGGCCAGTTCAACAGAACTTTTACCATTGTATAGTCCTTTATTTGTAATATTTTTAAACTCCCTGGCCTCTTCATCCCACTTCATATAATATACCCTTCCATCTCCCCAGCCGTCATTATCAGTAACTGTGACATATATTTTCCCTTTATTAAAATAAAAATCGTAAGACTTCGAATCATTTGCAGAAATTGAAATGTCTTTAATACTTTTCGACTGATCAGGATAGGTTTCAGTGTACTTAACCTGGATTGAATATAATCCCGGTGCCAATTCAACTGAGCTTTTACCATTGTATAGTCCTTTATTTGTAAGATTTTTATATTCCCTGGCCTCCTGATTCCACTTCATGTAATATACCCTTCCATCTCCCCATCCATCATTATCTCTCACATTTACCGTAATATTACTTTGGCCGGAAACATAGTTTTGAGAAAACAGAATTGAACATGTTATTACCAATATTTTATTTAATAGATACATAATTTTTTGGGTTTATTTTATTATAATCAAATGTAATAATTTAGTGCTTTATTTTCAATTCCTTAATATACAATTAGTAAACATTTATTGCACTAAAATATTTATTATTAAATTTTAAATAATTTCTCAATTTTTATGCCGTAATTAAAATTATTGTACATTATTTATACCAATAAAAAAGGGACAGCTCCCGGGTACAGCGCCCTGGCTCAGTTCCCTATCAGGGCGCTGTTCTTTTTTTATTAAACCGAATTTTCCTATATTTGAATATCATTTATAAAATAAAGAACCTCATTTCATAATCCCATGAACTTACATCTTGTAGATCTTAAAAAATATATTCATTCTGAAAAATGGCTGACTGTTCTAATATTTTTTCTTTTCTGCAGTTTACATATTTCCTTTTGCCAGTCTGTTGTTGCAGTTGACTCTGCTGAAGCGGAAGACGGTGTGCTTACGGGAGTATACGTTGCAACTGCAAG
>CAZFHF010000122.1:0-8599 GCA_964518655.1 uncultured Bacteroidales bacterium
ATAATAAAGAATAACTGAATTTATCAGATATGTTTGAAATGGTATGGTTATTATGATTTAATTCCGCTGAAAATTACATATTTACGCCTCCTTCTAAACAGAAAAATGTTAAGCCTGACATTTAAAAACACAAATATCTTTATAAGCAATGTCATCATGCTGCCAACATTTTTATCAGTATTAAACCAGTTCCTGTAAGTATTAAATCCATTTATTCCCAGCTGGGTTATATCATCCTGTGAATTGATCTTAAGTTTTGAATTATTGAATGTTTTTTTATAATCCTCAATAGACCAGTGATGGAGGTTCATTTTATTATACCAGAATTTTGGTAAAATCCTTTTGCTTTTTCTTGTTGTTAATATATCAGCAATAAGAAAATGACCTTTAGGTTTTAATACTCTGAAGATCTCATTAATAAAGCTTTTTTTATCAGGGTAGTGAAAAGCACTTTCTATATTTAAGATAACATCAACGGAATTGTCTTCAATATTTACCAGATCCTGTGCGTTATCAATATAAAAATCAACTTTATCCAGATTATTATTAGCTTTTTCATTCCGGGCAATTGATATGCTGTCACTGTTAATATCCACTCCAATTACATGTCTGGGAGAGTAGTTATTGAACAGATAAATGCTCTGCACACCATTGCCGCATCCTACATCAAGTACTTTTTTGCCTTTTAATGAAGGTAATTTTGATATACAGTAATCGGTTAAATTAGTCTGTGCCTCCATTAGGGTATCTTCCTTACTTTTAAACAGGGGGTAATGAAGCATTTTATATTCACCATACATTTTATTAAAGGCAAAATTCATCGCCTTGTAATAATAGTCAGTTGAATAACTTGATTTTATTAGCGTAGCAAAGCTGGAACTTATAGTCATATTAAAAATAAATAAAGTGGTTTTAATTCATTGCAGTATTATAATAAGCTGAGGCAATTCAGGAGAGACATTTATTATACTGGTTATCTTTGAATAATATTAATTAATATTAGTGTTTTTGGATTATATAGTGATTAGAATTCGGGTTAAAAATAACTCTTTTTTTTATATAATCAAGTTTTATTTTTTTTAAGAAGTAATTTAACCATGTGATAATCATTGAAAAATTATTGGTGTGACAACTTATCAGGGTATTATCAGCCTCCTTTATTTTCTTTGTTAAAAAGGCCGTTAAACCAGCAGCATCTCAATTTAGAAATGTAAAAAATATCTGCATATTTGAATGAATCCTGGTTCATAATCAATGCCTGCAGGAGAATAATAATCCGGCAGGCAACCAGATATCAATTAATTTGAATGGTTTGTACAAAATAATGCCTTTACTTTTGAAATTTTGTAATATATATTATTTTTATACTTCATTAAAGACTTTTGTACTAAGTATGTAATTTGATCCTTAAACATTAAAGACTATGGCAACACTTGACTGGATTATTCTTGGCATATTTTTTCTTGGCCTGATAGGGGTTATTATCTGGGTATTAAGACAAAAAGAGGAAAACACTAAAGATTATTTTCTGGCAGGCAAGGATGTTGGCTGGATAGCAATAGGGGCATCTATCTTTGCTTCAAATATTGGTTCAGAGCATTTAGTAGGCCTTGCCGGAACAGGGGCCGAAAGTGGTATGGCAATGGCACACTGGGAAATGCATGCATGGCTGATACTTGTATTAGGATGGTTGTTTGTGCCATTTTATGCCCGAAGCATGGTATTCACCATGCCCGAGTTTCTGGAAAAACGATATTGTTCAGGAGCCCGTTCTATCCTTTCAATTATCTCTCTTATAAGTTATGTTCTAACTAAGGTGGCAGTTACTGTATGGGCTGGCGGTACTGTATTTCAGACAGTATTTGATATCGACTACATTCAGATTGGTTCTATGCAGATAGATTTCTTTTGGGTCGGTGCAATCGCACTTGTAGTATTAACCGGCCTTTATACCATTTTTGGAGGAATGAAGTCTGTGTTATATACATCAATCCTGCAAACGCCTGTATTACTTATAGGCTCAATAGTTATTCTCATTGTGGGACTTATAGAGCTGGGAGGCTGGAGTGAGCTTGTAAGAATATGTAAAGAAACAACAACTGGTCAGGGTAATGATCATATGTTAACACTTGTACGTTCGGCAAAGGATCCTGAATTTCCATGGACCGGCGTGCTTCTGGGCTCAGCAATTATAGGATTCTGGTACTGGTGTACTGATCAGTATATCGTGCAGCGTACACTATCAGCTCCAAATCAAAAAATCGCACGCAGGGGTACAATATTTGCCGGATATCTGAAACTCTTGCCTGTGTTTATATTTCTTATTCCGGGATTGATAGCTTTTGCACTCGCAAAACAGCAAAAGCTGTTCCTGCCAAATCCGGATGTTGCATTTCCGATGCTGGTTAAGGATTTGCTGATGCCCGGACTTAAAGGCGTTGTTGTCGGAGGCCTTATTGCTGCTTTAATGAGTTCGCTGGCATCACTGTTTAATTCCTCTTCAATGTTGTTTACAGTTGATTTTTACAAAAAGTACAGGCCGCAATCCTCGGAAAAACACCTGGTGTTTGTCGGCCGTGTTGCTACTGCAATTATTGTTGTATTGGGAATAGTATGGATTCCTGTCATGCGTGGCCTCGGCAACGTACTTTATGAATATCTGCAGCTTGTACAATCTCTTTTAGCTCCCGGGATTGCTGCTGTATTCCTTCTTGGTGTTTTCTGGAAACGTGCCAGTGCAAAAAGCGGTTTATGGGGACTGGTGACAGGATTTACACTGGGGATGTTTATGCTGATTATTGTTACCAAATCACTGGTCGTTCCCGCTGAAACCAGGGCTCTAGGTAAGGCAGTTAAAGAATATTCCGAAGACTATATTAAACAGGAAATGAGAACCAAATACCTGGCTGATGAAAATAGCATAACTATTGATGAAGCAAGGATATTGATCAGCAATATTGATGTAAATGTTCTTCCGGATGATGAAAAACTGCTTTCAGATGCTGAGAAACTGGCAAAAGGGCAGAAGGAACTTGATGAGAATATTAATTATCTTGCTGTAACAAATAATTTAACGGAAGCAGAAGTGGTTAAACTTATTAAAACGAAAAAGGATATAGTATCTGACTGGGTTAAAGAAAGGGCTGAAGATACCGAAGGATTAGGCAGAATAGATGCCTTATGCGTTAAATTTATCAGTATAAACTGGCTGCATTATGAGATTTTTAATTTTTTGATCTGCCTGATTGCTATCTGGATTATCAGCCAGTTCACTGCAAGGCCCTCACTTGATATGATCAGGGGCTTAACGTTTGCTTCGGTAACTCCTGAGCAAAGGGCTGAAACGAGGGCAAGCTGGAATAAATGGGATTTGATTAATACTGCAATAATTATTGGAGTGATAATCCTGTTTTATATATATTTCTGGAACTAAAAGAATGATATTAAGGAATAGAATGGTAAATCAGATTATTTGAGTATACTAAATAATTTATATTTAATTAGTTAAAATTTTAAACTTATGAAAAACATACCGGAAATTAATCCAGGTATAATAGCCGTGAGCAGGGATTGTTTCCCGATAGAACTGTCCCAGAAGAGAAGAAAAAAGGTTATTGAAGCCTGCAAGGCTAAAGATGTTGAAATAGTTGAGCTGCAGACCACTGTAGAGAATGAGAAAGATATAGCAAATGCTTTGGAAGAAATTAAGAAAAAGAATATTAATTCCCTTGTGATATATCTTGGCAATTTTGGTCCTGAAGGGCCTGCAACATTGCTGGCACAGAAGTTCGGGGGACCAGTGATGTTTGCTGCAGCTGCCGAGGAGTCAGGTAATGATTTGATACATGGCAGGGGAGACGCATACTGTGGCATGCTCAATACATCATATAATGTAGGATTAAGAAAACTCAGACCATATATACCCGAATATCCGGTAGGAATGCCAGCGGAAATAGCAGATAAAATAAAGGATTTTATACCTGTGGCAAGAGTAATCAAAGGATTAAAACATCTTAAAATATTTTCTTTTGGGCCGCGACCGCAGGATTTTCTGGCTTGCAATGCTCCAATTAAACCCCTTTACGATATTGGTGTGGAGATTATGGAGAACAGTGAGCTGGATTTGTACGATATTGTAATGGAAGCAAAAAATGATTCCGATGTTAAAAGTATTGTGACCGATATGACCAAAGAACTGGGAAAGGGAAATACATACCCCGACCTGCTGGGGAAAACTGCACAATATGAAGTAGCGTTGAGGAAATTCATGAAGAATAATCTGGGTGCTTCACAGTATGGAATATTTGCTAATAAATGCTGGCCTGCTTTTGAAAAATATTTCGGACATGTACCATGCTATATAAATTCGCGGCTTGCAGCAGAAGGTATACCTGTTGCATGTGAGGTGGATATTTACGGTGCATTGAGTGAATATATTGCAGCATGCGCTACAAACCATACGCCTACATTGTTGGACATTAACAATACCGTACCCTATGATATGTTTGAAGAACAAAAAGAAAAGGTCAAAAATTATAAACCTACGGATTTATTTATGGGCTTTCATTGTGGTAACACCGCGACAGCCTGCCTGCTTAATCCTTCCATGAAGTACCAGCTTATAATGCACCGTTTGATGGAACCCGGGAAAAAACCCGATATTACACGGGGTACTATTGAAGGACAGATAAGGCCTGGTGAAATAACCTTGTTCAGACTGCAGTCAACAGCTGATACAAATCTCAAATCATATATTGCCCAGGGTGAAGTACTGGATATAGATCCGAGATCATTCGGAGGAATAGGTGTTTTTGCAATAAAAAATATGGGAAGATTCTATCGCCATGTACTTATTGAAAAACGTTTTCCGCATCATACAGCAGTGGCATTTGCCCATGCAGGCAAAATATTGTTTGAAGCTATGAAAATGCTGGGAGTGAAAGATATTTCACATCCCCTGCCCGGAGATATCTATTACAGCACTGAGAATCCGTTTAAAAAATAGCCTGCAGACATGCTTAATAAAAGAGATATTTAAAAAGTCTCTTTAAAAATCTTAAAATATACTTTAATAATATAAGTATTAATTGTAATATATGAAAAATACTGAATACGTTATGCCGGTTCTGAAATAACAAATTACTCCTGTCCGTTCTTTGCTGAAATTTTATTATATACCCAGGCAAAAAGTGCCCCGATAATCAATCCGTCACAAAATGCCCAAATGAATCCGATAAAACTTCCCAATGGAGAAATACTGTACCCCCTGTAAATTTTGCCTATAATTGTGATATCATTGGTTATACCTTCAAACGCAATAATCCACCAGGTGAGTGTAAAAATACCAATGCCCCATAATAAAGCAGAAGTTAGTGCTAATGATTTTACATTTAGTTTCATGATTTAAATAATTTAGTTTATAATACTATTAATTTCATATACAAAGGTATTCTCTGAAAAGAGGAATATCGACCTGTGTTATAACTCAGGTCAACATTATTGAAAACACCTATAACATTTTCCTGTATTCACCAGGCGTAATGCCTGTAAATTTCAGGAAAGCCGAATTAAAAGCTGATTTTGATTTAAATCCGACCTCAAAGCCAACAGCAAGGACAGTATAGTTATGTTTTTTCTTTAGCAGGATCTTTGCTTTATTAACACGGCATTCGTTTATAAATGAAGTAAATGACATGCCTTTATTTTTATTCATGTACTCTGAGAGCTGATGTGATGAAATGCCAAGCTGGCCTGCAAATTCCGGTAAGGAAATATCATCCTTTGTAAAAATTTCTTTTATGCCTGTAAAATAATTGATTTTTCTTTCCAAATCACCCAGGTTAATTCCGCGTAAATATGTTCTTTTTTCTTTTTCTTCATTAACAATAAACTGAACTTTTGCAGAAAATGCGGGGTATCTTGAATTTATCAGGAATAACGTTATTATAATAAGTGTAAATGCTATGATAGCAACATCCATCATTATTTCATTTTTTGTAACAACCAGTAAAATATCACATACTGTAAGAGAGGAAAATCCGCAGAATAACAGCAGGGAGACCATTGCGACGGGTTCTTTTCGCAGTACTTCATTATGCCATAAATGATTCTTATAGATTATTATACCAACAACAAGAAGGTAAACTGCAAATGTTAAAGAAGCTAGTATTCCAATCAGAAAACACCACAAGTTGCAAAAGTATCCGAATAACAGGTGAGTTTTATTAACCGGCAGAAAACGGACAACAATTAATACCAGTATTATTGACAGGATAGCAGGCACAAAATGAAATACACTAAGTTTAGTAAACTTGAAATTCTTCTTGATAGAATAGCATGTAAGAAAATATAAAAGGGGACCCATCAAGAAAAATCCGGTTATGCTCAAAAGGTCAAGATAATCGCGATTTATCTTCACATCAATTTCAAATAGCAGGTAATGGAATTCTACCAATGCAAAGGCAATGAATAATCCGAAAAGTATCAGGTTCTTAATTGAATTTGACTTGGCAAGAAGCTGGCCGACAGCCATTAACGCAGACAGTAAAAATCCGTGAAAGGTGAATACCAGGATTATTGATTTGAATATACCAGCATTGAAATCCATAGGCATTAAAAAAAACACAAATTACATATTTCAAACTGATAAATTGCAGAATCGTTAAACTGTTTAATTTTTAACTGTAAACTCCAAACATGATTTGGGATTTTGTTAATTGTGATTTGGAGCTTATTTGTATTTTGGTATTTGCATACTTGATATTTAAATGGGGGCTGTTGGTTTTTTTAGTAATTTTAAAATGAATTATTGTTTTTTATATTAACCCCAAAATGTGTTATGAAGGCACCCAGAACATTTGTAATGGCTGATATTCATGGGGCTTACAGGGCATTAATGGAATGCTTTGCGAAAGTTAATTTCAATTATAAGGAGGACAGGTTAATTTGCCTTGGTGATGTATGTGACGGATGGCCAGAAGTAAATAAATCAATTAGCGAACTGCTGAAAATAAATAACCTTGTCTATATATTAGGAAATCATGACGACTGGGCTTTAAAATGGTTTATAAACGGGGATGCTCCGGATATCTGGTTAAGGCAGGGAGGTAGTTCAACAGTTAATAGTTATTCAGAAGAAGTACCTTATGAACATATCGAGTTTTTAAAAAAAGCCAGATTATTTTATAAAGAAAATAATAAGGTATTTACTCACGGAGGATTTAATTTGTATGAGGAACTGGAATACCAGGATAAAGAGACATTTATATGGGACAGGTCATTGCTGCAAACTGCATTAAGCCTGTATTTTACAGAAGCAGAAAGAAATATCACAGGTTATGATGAGGTATACCTGGGTCATACACCTACAATTAATTATGGAATTAAAAAGCCAAAAAAGATATGCGAAATTTATATGATGGATACCGGCGCCGGATGGCCTGGAGGAGTATTGTCAATTATGAATATTGAAACTAAGGAGGTTTTTATAAGCGAACAGGTAGATATACTTTATCCGGGAATTCAGGGCCGCGGATTGTAATTTCCTCTTACTGCTTTATCTTCCTGATAAATATAAAATCACCACCCTCATCCCCGGTATTCAGAATTTCTCCGAATTGCGGAACATTCGGACTATTATTCATTACAGCAATTCTCAAACTGCTAAATAATTCCTCAGAGGATAAATATGTTTTGTTGTTTTCTTTAAGTCTTTTAATTAAATATTCAACAAAAATACTGTTGTCAGGAACTTCTGATAATGTACCGCTTGTCATGGCTTTTCTACTGGTTAGCAAATATAGCTTTTCAATTGCAATAGGTGCATTTGCAAATGCTTTTCTTGTCCTGAATATTCCCCCGCTAAAACATGCGTCAGCTATTAATAAAGTATGTTTTGATTTTATACCATTGATAAAATCGCGAAGTGTGCTATTTCCAAACCAATTAGCTGTATTGGATTTATTAGCGTCAGATGGTAACCAGTATCCCACTTCGGTTTTTTCTGACCAGTATCCATGACCAGCATAAAAGATCAGCAGATTATCTTTCTCTGTAACAATTTCCGCGAGTCTATCAAGGGCAATTACAATATTTTCACGCGTGGGATTAATAAGCAAGCTAATATTTTCTGTATCAAAGGTATAATATGTGGTTAATATATCATATATAACTTTTGCATCATCAATAGTTAACTCAAGATCATTTATATTATGGTCGTCGTATTTTTCTATTGCAATTAAAAGAGCATAATATTTTCCAACATTAACCAGTTGTGCGGCCGATGAATAATTTTGACATTCAACAAGTATTTGCTTCTCACTTATTCTCCCATCATTATTAATTGCAATAATTTTTAATGCATTATCTCCTGAGTTTAGTATTACTTTTGACTTAAATGTCCCATCCGGGAACATTTCAGCGTCTTTGGAATTTACCATCACCAAATTTATACCGCTTTTATCTATGGCTTTCCCAATTATTTCAATTTCTGATTCATTAGTTATAACTTTATGGCCTTGCTTAATAGTAGGTGAAATAATTTTAATTTCCGGAGAAGTATTTTTTAAATTAGCCAATGAAGTCATGTCAATTGAATATG
>CAZFHF010000123.1:0-8598 GCA_964518655.1 uncultured Bacteroidales bacterium
AATTTTAAATATAAAGTAAACAAAAAGTAAATTATTTAATTATCTAATATTCTAGTTATGGCTAAAGAAAAATTTGACAGGTCTAAGCCTCATGTAAACATAGGTACAATTGGACACGTAGATCATGGTAAGACCACTCTTACTGCAGCAATTACTATGGTACTTAATAAAAGGGGACTGTCTGAGATCAGAGATTTTGACTCTATTGACAATGCCCCTGAAGAAAAAGAAAGGGGGATTACTATCAACACAGCGCATATTGAATATCAGACAGAAAAGCGTCATTATGCACATGTTGATTGCCCGGGACACGCTGACTATGTGAAAAACATGGTTACAGGTGCTGCACAGATGGATGGTGCGATACTTGTTGTTGCTGCTGATGATGGCCCGATGCCACAAACACGTGAACATATCCTTTTGGCAAAACAGGTGAATGTCCCAAAAATTGTAGTATTTCTTAACAAAGTAGATATGGTGGATGATCCGGAGCTGCTGGAGCTGGTTGAAATGGAAGTTCGTGAACTGCTTGACTTCTATGAATTTGACGGGGATAAAGCACCCGTAATTCAAGGTTCAGCACTTGGCGCACTTAACGGTGATCCAAAATGGGAAGAAAAAATTATTGAATTAATGGATATCGTTGACAGTTATATTCCAATACCGCCGCGTGATATTGAAAAACCATTCCTGATGCCTGTTGAAGATATCTTCTCAATAACAGGCAGGGGAACAGTAGCCACAGGAAGAATTGAAACAGGAGTAGTCAATTCAGGTGAAGAAATAGAAATGATTGGTTTGGGAGCCCAGGGAAGAAAAACAGTATGTACAGGAGTTGAAATGTTCAGAAAGATACTTGACAGAGGAGAAGCAGGTGATAACGTTGGATTATTGTTGCGTGGTGTTGACAAGAGAGAAATTAAAAGAGGTATGGTATTGGCTAAACCTGGTTCAATAACACCTCATACAAAATTTAAGGCAGGGGTATATATTCTTAAGAAAGAAGAAGGTGGACGACATACACCGTTCCATGATAAATATCGTCCTCAGTTCTATTTAAGGACACTTGATGTAACAGGAGAAATAAAATTACCTGAAGGTACGGAAATGGTTATGCCCGGTGATAATGTTACAATAACCGTAGAATTAATAACTCCAGTTGCTATGGATAAAGGTTTGCGTTTCGCAATACGTGAGGGAGGAAGAACTGTTGGTGCAGGCCAGGTTTCTGATATTATTGAGTAACCGGAATAAATTCTAAATACTGGAAGATAATACTCATTATTATTTAATAATGGTATTATAGTTATTTCATACGGGTGTAGCTCAGTTGGTAGAGCACTGGTCTCCAAAACCAGGTGTCGGGCGTTCGAGTCGCTCCTCCCGTGCTAATTATTAAATTATGAGAATATTAAATTACTTTAAAGAATCTTACAAGGAACTCATATATAAGGTTACATGGCCATCCTGGGAGGAACTACAAAGTAGTGCAATCCTGGTTATGATTGCTTCGCTACTAATTGCACTTATTATTGCTTTTATGGACTTGGGATTTAAAAACCTTATGCAAACAATATATGGTTGGTTCTATTAATCAGGAGTATTTAAAGCATGGAAGAACCCGAAAAAAAATGGTATGTCCTTAGAGCTATTGGCGGTAAAGAAAAAAAGGTCAAAGAATATATTGAATCTGAGATAGCCAGGTTAAACCTGAAAAGCTATATCTCACAGGTATTAATACCAACTGAAAAAGTATATCAGATTCGCAACGGGAAAAAGATTAGTAAAGAACGTAACTTCTTCCCCGGTTATGTGCTGGTTGAAGCTGCACTGGTTGGTGAAATACCTCATATATTGAAAAATATAACAAATGTTATTGGTTTTCTGGGCGTGAAAGGTGATGAATTACCTACACCAATAAGAATGTCTGAAGTAAATAGAATATTGGGTAAGGTCGACGAATTAGCTGAAGGAAATGAAGAACTTAATGTCCCGTTTTATATTGGTGAGACAGTGAAAGTTATTGACGGACCATTTAATAGTTTCACAGGTGTTATCGAAGAAGTGAATGAAGAAAAGAAGAAGCTGAAAGTAATGGTGAAAATCTTTGGACGAAAAACACCTTTGGAACTTAGCTTTATGCAGGTTGAAAAAGAATAAATTATTAATTAAGATATTAAAGACTTTTGATGATTATAACATCCCTTAATGCTTCCTGAGTAATCATCGAAACAATGAGTAATTCAATTAAATTTAATCAGAAATAAATTAATATGGCTAAAGAGGTTAGCGGATTAATTAAGTTACAGATAAGAGGCGGTGCAGCAAATCCTTCACCTCCGGTTGGCCCTGCTCTTGGGGCTAAAGGAGTAAATATTATGGAATTTTGTAAGCAATTTAATGCCCGGACACAAGATAAGGCAGGAAAACTGTTGCCAGTAGTTATTACTGTATATATTGATAAATCTTTTGAATTTATAGTGAAAACTCCTCCGGTAGCAGTGCAGATTCTGGAAGCCACTAAACTTAAATCCGGTTCAGCTGAACCTAATAGAAGTAAAGTAGGATCAATAACATGGGCTCAGATAAAGACAATTGCTGAGGACAAAATGCCGGATTTAAATGCATTTACTGTTGAATCGGCGATGAAAATGATTGCAGGCACAGCCAGAAGTATGGGAATTACAGTTAAAGGACAATTCCCATCATAGAATAATTAATATACTTCAAAATTATTATGGCGAAAAATACTAAAAATAGAAAGTCAGCTCTGGAAAAGATCGAACCCGGCAGGTATTATAACTTGTCTGAAGCCGCATCACTAATAAAAGAAGTAACTTCTACAAAATTTGATGCCTCAGTAGATTTAGATGTTCGCATGGGAGTAGATCCACGAAATGCTAACCAGATGATACGGGGTACTGTAACATTACCCCACGGTACAGGAAAAGAAATGAAAGTTCTTGTATTATGCACACCTGATAAAGAAGATGAAGCCAAGGAAGCAGGAGCAGATTATGTCGGATTAGATGATTTTATTGAAAAAATTGAGAAGGGATGGACTGATATTGACGTGATCATTACTATGCCATCTGTTATGGCAAAGGTTGGAAAGCTTGGTAAAATATTAGGTCCCAGAGGGCTTATGCCTAATCCAAAAAGCGGTACTGTTACTATGGATGTTGGTAAAGCAGTGAAAGAAGTGAAACAGGGTAAAATTGATTTTAAAATTGATAAGTATGGAATTATACATACACCTGTTGGTAAAGCATCCTTTGAAAAGAACCAGATTATGGAAAATGTGCAGGAATTTGTCCAGACTTTAATAAGGCTCAAGCCATCTTCTGCTAAAGGTACATATATAAAGAGCATACATCTTTCCACTACAATGAGTCCCGGCATCAGAATTGATGCCAAAGCATTGGATGAATAAGTTTAAATAGTAAAGAATTTATTACACTATGAAACTCGAGGAAAAAAATAAAATAATTGATGGCCTTACTGATAATATAAATAACTCAAAACACCTGTACCTTGCGGATATTTCCGAACTAAATGCCGAGGATTCAAATATATTCAGGAGAAAGTGTTTTGAGAAAGATGTGAAGGTTGTATTCGTTAAGAATACCTTGCTGAAAAAGGCTCTTGAGAATTGCAGCCAGGATTATAATCAGCTGTATGATATATTAAAGAACTCAACTTCAATAATGCTATCAGATACAGCTAATCTTCCTGCTAAACTGATTAAAGAATTCCGAAAAAATCATGAAAAACCAATTCTTAAAGCAGCATTTGTTGAAGAGGCATTTTATATCGGGGATGAGCAACTTGATTTATTAGTAAGTCTGAAATCTAAGGAAGAACTTGTTGGTGATATTATACTTTTATTGCAGTCACCTCTTAAGAACGTTCTTTCTGCTTTACAGTCAGGTAGAAATAAACTGGCTGGCATAATAAAAACTTTATCCGAAAAATAAAACAATAATTAAATTATAAAAAAATGACAGATCTTAAAGCGTTTGCAGAACAATTAGTAAATTTATCAGTTAAAGAAGTAAATGAATTAGCTGAAATATTAAAGGAAGAACATGGAATTGAACCTGCGGCAGCTGCTGTTGCAGTAGCTGGTGTTGCTGACAGTGGTCAGGGTGGTGGAGCCGAAGAAAAAAGTTCCTATAATGTTATACTCAAATCTCCAGGTGGAGCCAAATTACAAATAGTAAGATTAGTTAAAGATTTAACCGGACTAGGTTTAAAAGAAGCAAAAGCTGTTGTAGATTCAGCACCTGCCCCCATTAGAGAAGGCATAACCAAAGATGAAGCTGAAGCACTTAAAGCTCAACTGGAAGAAGCAGGAGCCGAAGTTGAACTTAAATAGAATAGCCTTCTTATATGACATACAGTAGGTTTAATCCCATCTTTCGGGATTAAGCCTTTTTTGGCATGTAGCCTTATTATAGTTCAACATTTTAAACATATACAATGTCCTTAAATAATAATTCCGAAAGAATAAGTTTTTCTTCAACAAAAAATCAGCTTGAATACCCTGATTTTTTAGAGGTTCAATTAAAATCTTACAGGGACTTTTTCCAGCTGGATACTACTCCTGAAGATAGAAAAAAAGAAGGTCTTTATAAGGTATTTAGTGAAAATTTCCCTATATCTGATACCCGGAACAATTTCATTTTGGAATTCCTTGATTATTATAGTGATCCACCCAGGTACTCAATTGAAGAATGTATTGAACGCGGACTTACATATAGCGTTCCGCTTAAGGCAAAATTGAAATTATATTGTACTGATCCGGAACATGAGGACTTCGATACAGTTATTCAGGATGTTTATCTGGGTACAATTCCTTATATGACTGACAGAGGATTGTTTGTAATCAATGGAGCAGAACGGGTTGTAGTTTCCCAATTACACCGCTCTCCAGGTGTTTTCTTCGGCCAGAGCCTCCATGCAAACGGCACAAAGCTTTATTCAGCAAGAATAATTCCTTTCAGAGGTTCCTGGATTGAATTCGCTACCGATATAAACAATGTCATGTATGCATATATCGACCGCAAAAAGAAATTGCCAGTGACTACATTATTCAGAGCTATCGGGTATGAAAGCGACAAAGATATCCTGGAAATATTTGATCTTGCTGATGAAATAAAAGTTTCAAAAACAGGCCTTAAGAAATACGTGGGACGAAAACTTGCAGCCCGCGTTCTAAAATCATGGGTTGAAGATTTCGTTGATGAAGATACAGGCGAAGTGGTTTCTATTGAAAGAAATGAAGTTATTATTGACAGGGAAGTAATACTTGAAAACGAACATATTGATAATATTATAGACTCAGGAACAAAATCAATACTGCTTCACAAAGAAAGCCAGACTCTTTCAGATTATGAGATAATATATAATACCCTTCAGAAAGACCCCTGCAACTCTGAAAAAGAAGCAGTGCTTCATATTTACAGGCAATTGAGAAATTCAGAACCGCCTGATGAAGCTACGGCACGTGACGTTATAGATAAACTGTTCTTCTCAGATAAAAGATATGATCTGGGTGAGGTAGGAAGATACAGGATAAACAAGAAACTGGGACTTAATACTGATATGGATACAAAAGTCCTGACAAAAGAAGATATAATCAAGATTATTAAGTATTTAATCGAGCTTATAAATTCTAAAACAGATGTCGATGATATTGACCACCTGAGCAACAGGAGAGTAAGAACAGTTGGCGAACAGCTGGCTAACCAGTTCGGTGTAGGGCTGGCTCGTATGGCACGTACTATCAGGGAAAGAATGAATGTTAGAGATAATGAGATATTCACACCTATAGATTTGATAAATGCTAAAACCTTATCATCAGTAATTAATTCATTCTTTGGAACCAACCAGCTTTCCCAGTTTATGGATCAGACTAATCCTCTGGCTGAAATGACCCATAAAAGAAGGATGTCAGCTCTGGGCCCGGGCGGACTATCAAGGGAAAGAGCAGGATTTGAGGTTCGTGACGTTCACTATACACATTATGGACGGCTTTGCCCTATTGAAACTCCTGAAGGCCCGAACATAGGCTTAATCTCATCACTATGTGTCTATGCAAAAATAAACAGCCTCGGATTTATTGAAACACCATACAGAAAAACTGAGAGCGGTAAGGTGGACCTTACGAACAATGGAATAATATTTCTAAGTGCGGAGGAAGAAGAGGCAAAAGTCATTGCGCAGGCAAACGCTCCCTTAAATAAGGATGGTGTATTTTCCAATCCCAGAGTCAAGGCAAGATACAACGGGGACTTTCCTCTGGCAGATGCCAAAGAAGTAGACCTGATGGACGTAGCACCTAATCAGATCGCTTCAGTAGCCGCTTCTCTTATACCTTTCCTCGAGCATGATGATGCAAACCGTGCATTAATGGGTTCAAATATGATGCGCCAGGCCGTTCCGTTAATAAATCCCGAAGCACCTATTGTAGGAACAGGAATTGAGAAAAATGTAGTCAGGGATTCAAGACTGCTGATAGTTGCGGAAGGCGATGGTATTGTTGATTATGTAGATGCTAACGAGATAGTAATAAGATATACCATGAGCGAAGAAGAGAAATTTGTAAGCTTCCAGGGAGATGTTAACAGGTATAAACTATTAAAATATAAGAAAACAAATCAAAATACATGTATTAATCCAAGACCCATAGTAAGTAAAGGGGAGAAAGTAACCAAAGGACAAATACTGACTGAGGGATATGCTACCAAAGACGGGGAACTTGCACTGGGAAGAAACCTAAAGGTGGCTTTCATGCCATGGAAAGGATACAATTTTGAAGATGCAATTGTTGTATCTGAAAGTCTTGTCAGGGAAGACGTATTTACTTCAATTCATATTGACGAATATATACTGGAAGTACGTGACACAAAACGGGGACTTGAAGAACTAACAGCAGATATTCCTAACGTTAGTGAGGAAGTTACAAAAAACCTGGATGAAAACGGGCTGATAAGAATAGGTGCTGAAGTAAATCCCGGTGATATATTAATCGGTAAGATAACCCCTAAAGGAGAGTCTGATCCTTCACCGGAAGAGAAACTCCTGAGAGCCATTTTCGGAGATAAAGCAGGAGATGTTAAAGATGCATCATTAAAAGCTCCTCCTTCACTTCAGGGAGTAGTAATTGACAAAAAGCTGTTTTCACGTTCTATAAAAGACAGAAAGCTGAAAACTTCTTCAAAACCTATTCTTGATAAGATTGAAGAGGAATTTCAAAGAAATATAACTGAACTCAAAGGAAAGCTTATTGATAAACTGTTCATCCTGGTTAATGGTAAAACTTCACAGGGTGTAAAGGATTATTATAATGCCGAAGTAATTTCAAAGGGGATAAAATTTACCCAGAAAATTCTTCAGGATATTGATTACCTCAATATTAATCCGAGTAAATGGACAACAGACAAATCAAAAAATGATATAATCAAAAAACTGGTTAATAATTATTTGATCAGGTACAAAGAATATGATGCTGTCTATAAAAGGAAGAAGTATAATGCAACGATCGGAGATGAACTGCCAGCCGGGATTATTCAGCTTGCCAAGGTATATGTTGCCCAGAAAAGAAAGCTTAAAGTTGGGGATAAAATAGCAGGCCGGCATGGTAATAAAGGTATAATATCCAAGATAGTAAGGCAGGAAGATATGCCATTTCTCGAAGACGGCAGTCCTGTTGATATTGTATTGAATCCCCTTGGTGTACCATCAAGAATGAACCTTGGACAGATATATGAAACTGTGCTTGGCTGGGCAGGTAAGGAACTGGGAGTCAGATTCTCCACACCAATATTTGATGGTGCCAACATTGACCAGATAAGTGAGTATACTGAAAAAGCAAAGCTGCCAAATTATGGCAAGACATATCTGTTTGATGGAAACACAGGAGAGCGTTTTGATCAACCCGCAACTGTTGGTGTAATATACATGATGAAACTGGGACATATGGTTGATGACAAAATGCATTCCAGGTCTATTGGCCCGTATTCACTTATTACTCAGCAGCCTCTGGGTGGTAAAGCACAATTTGGAGGCCAGAGATTTGGTGAAATGGAAGTATGGGCTCTGGAAGCATTTGGAGCTTCATATCTCCTGCAGGAAATACTCACTGTGAAATCTGATGATGTCGTCGGAAGGGCAAAAGCTTATGAAGCTATTGTTAAAGGAGAACCTATGCCTATTCCAGGCATCCCGGAATCCCTGAATGTATTGTTGCATGAGCTAAGAGGACTGGGCTTAAGCATAAACCTGGTCTGATAAAATATAAATAATAATTATTCTTTAAAAACAAAATTATAATACTCAGCATATGTCATTTAAAACAGATATTAAAACCAAGATTGTCTTCACAAAAGTTGCCATCGGACTTGCATCACCGGAAGAGATATTGGAAAGATCCAGTGGAGAGGTATTAAAGCCTGAAACAATAAATTACCGCACATATAAACCTGAGCGTGATGGCCTGTTTTGTGAACGGATTTTTGGACCTGTTAAGGATTATGAATGTCACTGCGGAAAATACAAGAGAATACGTTATAAAGGTATAGTATGCGACAGATG
>CAZFHF010000124.1:0-8554 GCA_964518655.1 uncultured Bacteroidales bacterium
TCATTTAAAGAAGTCTGGGAAAAGCCGATAGTTGGCACTAAAACCGAGGGTGATTTTATCTGGTATTATAATAATTCTCACCAGCTATTCCTTAAGGCTAAAGAATCAGTCAAAGAATTAATGGAAATAAATCAGGAGACCATGTACAAGACAGGCTCTGATTTAAAGAACAGGTCGCAGCGTGCAGTAATGCCCGGTATAGTAGCTATTATTTCGGCAATAGTATTTGCAGTTATGTTCAATTACTTTATTAATTATTATATAGCAAAACCCATAGTAAAAATTACCAAAGGACTGGAAGACTATAATAAGAGCGGTGAGGTATTCGATATAATGACTGAAACAAGTGATGAGATAGGAAGATTGACAAATGCTATTAAGGATGTACTCCGGGAAACATAATTGTAATATCATCAAGTAAATGAGGCCTCATATAATATCAAGATATATTGGCATTATTCTGCTTTTTAATGCATCTTTTCTTTTTATTGCTTTTCTAATATCATTATTATATTATGATTCAGCAACATATCCTTTGCTTTACAGCTTTTTGATCACATTTCTCTTTGGCTTGTTTCCCTTTATTTTTGTACCAAAGAGTGATTTTATAAGTAAAGAGGAAGGATTTATAATTGTTATCTTAAGCTGGCTCATCATTTGCCTAATTGGCATATTGCCTTATATTTTATGGGGAGGGGAATTTAGTTTTACCAATGCCTGGTTTGAAAGTGTTTCAGGTTACACCACAACGGGATCGAGCATTCTCACGGATGTTGAAGTCTTACCTAAAGGATTGCTTTTCTGGCGTTCTGCAACACATTGGATTGGAGGTGCAGGAATTATATTATTTGCCCTTGTCGTTCTGCCTAACCTTGGCAAGGCGAGGTTTGTATTATTAAAATCAGAGCTATCGCCTCTTGCAGCAACAAATTTTAAATTCCAGACCGGAAAAGTGCTTCGTATACTTATATATGTTTATGCCGGATTAACATTTACGGAAACCATACTTCTCAGAATTTTCGGAATGAATTTATTTGATGCGTTGCTGCATTCATTCGGTACGGTTGCTACCGGGGGATTTTCAACAAAGAACATGAGCATTGCCTATTTTAACAGTCCGGCAATTGAAATCGTAATCATGGTATTTATGGTATTGTCAGGGATGCATTTCGGCTTGCTGTTTGTAACGATACTGGGTGAATCCTTTAATATATTCAAATCTTCCGTTGTAAAGTATTACATATTTTCGATGCTGGCAGGTATATTACTTGTTTCTGTTCACCTTTATATAAATAAATTTGATACTGTAACAGAGGCATTAAGATATGCATCTTTTCAGGTCATCTCGCTGGGCACAACCACGGGTTTTGCCACTATCGATACTGCAAACTGGGGAAGTTTTGCAATTATGGTATTGTTATTTTTTACATTTCAATGTGCCTGCGCCGGTTCTACATCGGGAGGAATAAAAGTAGACCGGGTAATTATTTTCCTTAAGTCAGTTAAAACACAGGTCCTTAAGCTTCATCATCCCAGGGGAGTATTTGTTACCAAGCTTGATGGTTTGGCTATTGAAGATGACATAATATATAATGCACTGGTATTTATTGTTCTTTATATACTGATAGTATTCTTGTCAGCAATAGCTTTAACTGCTCTTGGTGTGGATGGCATATCCGCCATATCTGCTTCTGCTGCAACAATGGGAAATGTAGGTCCCGGCTTCGGGGAAGTGAGCTCCCTGGGAAATTACAGTGCAATTCCGGATATCGGGAAATGGGTATTAACAGCAAATATGCTGCTGGGCAGACTGGAAATATACGGGTTTATTTCATTATTTATGATGAAGAGCTGGAGATAAACCTTTAACATTATTTTTGCAATACTATTCCTGTGTTTGATATAAACAATTTTATCGCAATCGCAAGAAGTATAATACCGAATATTTTCTTAAGCATAAGCAGGCCCGTAGCACTGATAAGTTTCTCAATTGTACTTGTCAGTCTTAATACTATATAAACAACTATCATATTCATTGCCAGGGCAATAATTATGCTGATAAGCGAGTAATCTGCCCTTAAAGACAGAAGGGTGGTTATTGATCCCGTACCTGCAATTAAGGGAAAAGCTATAGGTACTATTGAAGAGCTTGCAGGGGATTCAGTCTTAAATAGCCTGATGCCAAGGATCATCTCAACGGCAATAATAAATATAACAAATGAGCCGGCAATAGCAAAGGATGAAATATCAACTCCAAAGAGTCCGAGAATTAATTTCCCGCCAAAAAGAAAGGTCAGCAATATTAAAAATGATACGATAGTAATTTTCAACGGAGGAACATCATATCCGTCCTGCTTGAATTTAATAATAACAGGCACGGAACCCGTGATGTCTATTACTGCAAATAAAACCATAAATACGGATATTATTTCAAAAATGAGTGTTTGCATCAGGCCTTATACTTATATTTATCGGTAATATTAATAAAAATATCGTGTATTATGTTAACCCGGATTAATTTATGCTGAATAATGCACTTATTACCTGGCAATGAAGAATCAATTAATAAACAGTGAAATTATCCGGTTATTTAAGAGTGAATGTTGTAGTCCCGAGCTTTTGATTTTCAGTAAATAATTCCACCAGATACAGGCCGGTTTTTAGTGATCCGGCAGATTGGAAAGAGATACACATACTTATCTTTTCGTTTTTATAGTTGACAATTTCTGACCGTGAATATTCTGCCTTCTTTTTATATACAGGATGCACAAATGTTTTTACGGTTTCATCATCTTCTTTTAAAACATTTGCATCAGGTGAGATTATTCTCAGGTATATATCCTGAAAACCAGGTGCAATGACTTTATTCTCCAGAATATCAAAACATACCTTAACAATTGTTGCTTTTTTAGCCATTGCAGTCTGACGCTTACTGCCGAATGTACTTTCTTTCAATGGCATAACTTTAGTATTTTCAATAACCATCAATTCAGCAACGCCAACTTTCTCGGAAAGAGTCCCAATTTCATCTTCCAGTTCTTCAATCTTACTGTTAAGTACGGAATTTATTCCCCTTTCGACCAACAGGGAATCAATCACTTCAAGGTAATCCTCCTTAATTTCCCTGATTTCATCAGAAAGCATTGCATTTTCCTTCTGCAGAACAGTTTTCTCGGCAAATATCCTGCTGATCTTTTTTTCCTGTTCTGCTATCTGCGTATTAGCTTTATTTACAACTTCATCCAGTTTTTTTGAGATGCCTTTATATCTGTTTATCTCAACTCTGGCTTCCCTGATCTCTTTTTTTACCTGCTCGTTTTCCAGCGTTAACAGTTTATTTTTACTGCTGCTGAGACGCTGTATAACTATTGTAGTTATCAGAATAAAAGCTATTATGCTTAACACTATAATAATTATGTTTTTGCTTTTCTTCGGTTCTGTATTCATTGGTTTTAAGATTAGTTGTTAATTTTTACCTGTAATAGCAATAATTGTACTGATAATTTCATAGCTAAATTATTAACATAAAATGAAATATACCACTTTATTACTTGTAACTTGTTTTAAATTATTACAAAATCATTTTTAATCTTCAGCAGGTCAATAATCTCATGGAATTCAGGAGATACATTTGTAAGAAGGAATCTTTTTTGTTTGCGCCTGGCAAATTTTCTGAGTGTAACAAGTACATTAGCTCCATAGGTGTCAATAAATTCGAGCCCCTCAAAGTCAATAACAATACTGCTGATCTTAGGATTGGCAATACTTCTGAGTACTTTTATTTTTACCCTGTTGGCGTTTTTAACACTTATCCGTTCCACATTATCAAATGAAAAAACCGCACTGTTTCCTATGATTTGCTTCTGGATCATTATGTTTTAAGATAGTCCTGAATATTAAAAAAGTGTATGAAATAATAATTTTTTGGTTATATAAATCACAAATATCAAAACTCAAATTCCAAATAAATTCCAGTATTAAAAGCTCAAGTTACAAACTTGTTTTGGATATCTGATTTTACATTTCAAAGTTGTACATTTTTTTTATTATTTAAAAATTTAAAGATTAATAAAGCCTTTACAGATGAAGCTTGTCACTATTACGGTATGCCAGCCATAATTGAAATAAAAAATGTACCATGCTAATTATCGTTGGATTGGATTTGGTATTATAAATTGTTATACACGGTATATAAGTATTAGTTTTATTTATAAAATATCTGCAGTATGATACAGAAAAATAAAACTGTTGTCGTACCTGACAAAATAATATTAATGAAAATTCTCATTATAAGGGATATAAGAGTTATGATTGACGGTGATCTGGCTGAATTATACACGGAGTAACCACAAAAAGACTAAACAAGCAGGTGAAATGCAATATTAAGCGCTTTCCGGAAGATTTTATGCTTAAGATAGATGAGCAGGAATTTAAAGAATGAAGGAGCCAATTTGTCACCTCCAATGAAGATAAAATGGGACTTCGTTATGCCCCTTATGCTTTTACGGAGGATTGAGTTGCACAATTGCCTGCAGTCGTAAGAAGTGAAAGGGCTGTTTCAACCTTTTGATACAGCCCGTATAAGTTTTGTTACGAGATTTTAATCTCTCTTGCAGGTTTTGGTTTAACTTCTTCCTTCTTTGGCAGTGTTATGCAAAGTACACCGTCACAGTATTTGGCAGCAATCTTGTCGCCTTCCACTTCGTTTTCAGGTACCGTGAATGTCCTCTGGAACGACTGGTAGCTGAACTCACGCCTGTTATAACTGCCTTTTTTCTCATCATTCTTCTCAGTCTTCTTCTCGGATGAAATTGACAACATATTGTTTTCAAGATTAACCTTGAAATCTTCCTTTTTCATTCCCGGAGCAGCTACTTCAATAGTGTAATCATTCTCAGTTTCAAGAATATTCACTGCCGGTAAAGTGGTATTAGTGTTTGAAAAATTTGAAGAACTCCAATCCATCAAGTCCCTTGAAAATATATTATCTATTAAAGAAGGGATTGATGGAAAACCTGTTTTAAATGTTGCTAATGTTTTCATGGCTTACCTCCTTTAATTTTATTGTTAAACATTAATTGTTATTGTAAATTTTTTGTTTTTTAAATGCAGTTATATTTAATTGTTAATTTTACCGTTTTATTTTTTTCAGGATTACGGGTATGCTGTTAATGATTAACAGATGATCAGATATTTACAGAACCATAAAGGATTTTTGTTTTTACTGCTGGCACTTAATCTGAATATTGCTGGTTCTTTGGCCCAGTATATAAAATATTCCGGTACTGTAGTTGACAGCCTCACCGGGGAGTCCCTGGCTTTTGTTAATATAATATATAATACAAGAGGTACAGGTAATGTTTCGTCAATCGACGGGAGATTTGAAATAAACCTTTTTCAGAAGCCTGAGTTTTTAAAATTCAGCTATGTTGGATATGAAACAAAACTAATAGATATTGATTCTGTTGATTCACAGCGGGAGCTTATCGTTGAATTAAATCCGAAAGCATACGATATAGACGAAGTTATTGTATTTCCCGGGATAAATCCAGCCCACCGCATCATAAAGCAAGCCTCGGATAACAGGCTGTTAAACCACCCTGAGAGAATAAGCTCATTTTCATATATAGCATATGACAAAATGATCTTTACATTACACGATGACAGCACCATGGACTTCAGAAAAACAGAAAAAGCCCCTGAGACAAAAAAGCCAGGAGTCGTTGACGGCAGCAGTGCACCTGATGCAGGTGATGATAATTTTCCGGACGACCAGCACATATTTATAATGGAATCAATAAGCAGCAGGAAATTTATGTACCCTGACAAGGAAAAAACCGAGATACTTGCATCACGTGTGTCAGGCTTTGAGAAACCATCATTTGTCTTATTGGCGACGCAGTTCCAGTCGTTTTCATTCTATGACAAGCTGATAACAATCTCCAACAAGCAGTATCTCAATCCTATCAGCCCGGGAAGTACATCAAAATACTTTTTCCTCCTCGAGGATACATCATTTACTGAAAGGAATGACACTGTATTTATAATATCATTCAGGCCGGGGAAAGGTAAAAATTTTAGCGGCCTCAAAGGCGTGTTGTATATAAACTCAAACAAATATGCCGTACAGAATGTCATAGCTGAGGCTTATGCAGCACAAAACGAGATGTTTTCCGTTAAGATCCAGCAGAAATACGAATTAATAAACGGGCGTAAATGGTTTCCCGTAGAGCTTAACACTAACGTCCTCTTTAACAACATCGCAACAGAAAAGGATAACAGAATAATGAAAGTTATGGGTACAGGAAAATCATATATTCTTAACATCAGGCTCGACCCTGAATTAAATGCAAGGGAATTCAGCAGCATTTACGTTGACGTTAATGATGATGCCCACAGAAAAACACCTGAATTCTGGCATACATGGAGAGCTGACTCACTTACAGAAAAGGATAAAAAAACATACAGGGTGGTTGACAGTATAGGCAGGGCAAAAAAATTTGACCGCAACTTCGGGATGATGGAGACATTGTTTACAGGCTATATCCCCGGCAGGTATTTTAATATAAGAATAGGCTCACTGGTGGATTATAACAGCTATGAAGGGTGGCGCCTGGGTATCGATGCAGTTACAAACGAAGGAATATCCCGCCTTTTTAATATAGGGGGACAAATAGCATACGGTTTCAGGGATAAAGGGCTTAAATATGGTTATAATTTGCGCATAAACCTGTCTCATGAAAATGACATATACCTGTTATTCAGCTACAGAGATGATCTTGATGAGGCAGGCGGATATAAATTTCTGGATTCCAAAAACATCCTGTCATCCGAATATTACAGGAAGTTCATGATAGAAAATATGGACCATTCAATAGAAAAAGAGATATTCCTCGGTTTCCGCCTTTTTAAATATCTAAGCTCAGGAGTGTTCATTAATAGCTCGCTGATTCAACTAACGGTTATTTGTTCAGCATATCGGAAGATAATCCGGAAATTCTTATGGATGAATTCACATATACGGAGGCAGGAATTAAGATGAGGTATTCCTATAAGGAAGGATTTATGATAACTCCCTACGGGAATAAATTTTCCCTGGGAACAAATTATCCTGTATTGAATATCAATATAACTGAAGGTATTACTTTGCTGGACGGCGATTTTAGATACACTAAGATCGAAGCTAAAATTTCGAAAATCTTTACAACTAACTCATTCGGTAAGTCGATGTTCCAGATTGTTGCAGGCAGGGTTTTTGGAGATCTTCCGTATTCAAAGCTATATAACGGGCATGGCAGTTATAAGAGATTTACAGTCGAAACGGAAAATTCATTTGCCACTATGAGGCCTAATGAGTTCCTGTCTGACAGGTTTATCTCAATCTATTTCAAGCAGGATTTCGGCAGCCTTTTATTTAAATCAAGGTTTTTTTCACCTGAATTTGCCCTGGCTACCAACATGGGAGTAGGTTATTTAGACCATCCCGGGAGGCATAATAATTTTGAGTTTCAGACAATGGAAAAGGGATATTACGAAAGCGGGTTACTTATTAATAATATCCTGGCTCCGGGATTTGTAGGCTACGGATTCGGCGTTTTTTACAGATACGGACCTTACTCATTCAGCAAAACGAGTGATAATTTCGCATATAAGCTTACAATTAAATTTAATTTTTAAAAATATTATAGTAATAACAGAAAGTATGTTTGTGGAATAAGGTGTTTATCTTTGCAAAGATTAATTTATTCAGCTGATGCAGCATAAATCAGGATTTGTCAATATTCTGGGTAATCCTAATGTAGGAAAGTCAACCCTAATGAATGAGCTGGTAGGGGAGAAGCTTGCTATTATTACTTCAAAAGCGCAGACTACAAGGCACAGGATAATGGGTATATTCAACAGTGAGGATTTTCAGATAGTGTACTCAGATACTCCGGGAATATTAAATCCAAAGTATAAATTGCATGAGTCAATGATGAAATCCGTTTCATCTGCCCTTACAGATGCTGATCTTATTATTTATGTTACTGATGTTATCGAGAAGACAGATAAGAATCAGAAGCTTCTGGATAAAATAAAGAGTAAAAACATTCCGGTTTTACTGGTAATAAACAAGATTGACCTGACTAAACAGGAAACTGTTGATCTGCTGAAAAAACACTGGAAAGAGATGTTGCCGAATGCTGAGATTATTGCAGCATCGGCTTTGCATAAAAACAATACTGACAGGATCTTTGACAGGATACTGGAATTATTGCCGGAAGGGCCTCCATATTATCCCAAAGATACATTAACAGACAAGCCTGAAAGATTTTTTGTGTCTGAAATAATCAGGGAGAAGATCATAGTTTCCTACAGGCAGGAAATACCTTATTCTGTAGAGGTCGTTATTGACTCATTCAGGGAAAGTGAAAAACTGTTAAGCATACGGGCAATCATTTATGTTATAAGAGACAGCCAGAAAGGAATAATCATCGGACACAGGGGGGAAGCATTGAAAAAGGTCGGCACCGAAGCACGGAAAGATATTGAAGAATTTCTCGGCAAGAAGGTT
>CAZFHF010000125.1:0-8467 GCA_964518655.1 uncultured Bacteroidales bacterium
GCACCGGGTAGTCTGTTAAGTCAAGGGTGTCAATATCATGAAAAAGAAATTCCACGTCTTTATTTTTATTAATACGCTGCTTAATTTCCTTTCCCAGCTGTCCTTTGGAACCCGTTACCAAAACTTTTTTCATCAGCAATACTTTTAGAAATTTATCTCCGCATTTTTCAATGAAGATAACAGTTTGTCTTTTTTTGATACAATAACATCAATAGGCCTTATTCCCCAGTCTATATTTAAGTGCTCGTCATTATAAATAATACCTCTTTCCGCTTCAGGGGCATACAAAGCATCACATTTATATAACACTACGGCTGTATCGGATAATACTGAGAATCCATGGGCAAATCCTTTTGGTATTAACAGCTGTTTTTTATTAAGATCTGAAATTTCCAGGCTTATCCATTTTCCGAATGTTGGTGAGCTCTTTCTTATGTCAACTGCCACATCCAGAATTTTGCCCTGCAACACACGAACAAGCTTGGTTTGTGCATATGGTTCTATCTGGTAGTGCAGTCCCCTGACCACTCCATATGATGATTTTGATTGATTATCCTGAACAAACGTGAAATCCAATCCTGCTTTCTTAAATTTTTCCGCGTTATA
The DNA here is from genome assembly GCA_964518655.1 of uncultured Bacteroidales bacterium. Lineage (GTDB taxonomy): Bacteria > Bacteroidota > Bacteroidia > Bacteroidales > UBA10428. Next base: position 607 of record CAZFHF010000125.1, read on the forward strand.
ACTCTCAAAGAAATATCCCCGGTCGTCTTTAAATATTGCAGGTTCGATAATTAATAATCCTTCAATTCCCGTTTCTGTAACTTTCATATGTATTACTTGTTATTATATGTAAAGATCTTATCTTCGGCAATATTCATTAAATATTCGCCGTACTGGCTTTTCATTAAGGGCTGCGCCAGTTCTATCAGCTGTTTCTTTGTGATAAATCCTTTCTTATATGCGATTTCTTCTATACATGAAATTTTCAGCCCCTGCCTTTGTTCTATAGTCTGGATATAGTTTGCTGCCTGCAGGAGGCTTTCATGTGTTCCTGTATCCAGCCAGGCCATGCCTCTTCCCAGAAGTGTTACTCTTAATCTTTTTTCATCAAGGTATAAACGGTTCAGGTCAGTTATCTCAAGCTCACCGCGTTTTGAAGGTTTCAATGATTTTGCTTTTTCAATAACATCATTTGTATAAAAGTATAATCCTGTAATAGCATATTTTGATTTTGGCCTTGCCGGTTTTTCTTCAATACTAATAACTTCTCCTTTCTCATCAAACTCAACAACACCGTATCTTTGGGGGTCAGTAACATAATAACCGAAAATAATTGCTGAATCATCAATTTGAGCAGCTTCGACAAGGTTTTTTCCAAAGCCGTGTCCGTAAAAAATGTTATCTCCAAGGATAAGACAGGCTTTATCAGTACCGATAAATTTTTCTCCTATGATAAATGCCTGCGCCAATCCGTCAGGTGAAGGTTGTATTTCATATGAGATTTGGAGGCCCAGCTGGCTGCCGTCACATAATAGGTTCTCATAAAGACCAATATCTTCGGGAGTGGATATTATCAGTATATCGCGAATACCTGCCAGCATAAGTACCGAAAGGGGATAATAAATCATAGGTTTATCATAAATCGGCACTATTTGTTTTGAAATACTTTTGGTTATCGGGTACAATCGTGTACCGCTACCTCCTGCCAGTATTATTCCTTTCATAGTTTTAATATCTTTTTAAAATACGAAATAGTCTCAATAAGTCCTTTTTCAAGCTGAACCCGGGGTTCCCAGTTGTTCAACAATTTCTTTGCCAGGTTAATATCAGGCATTCTTCGCACCGGATCATCCTCCGGCAGTTTTTTAAATGTTATCTTTGATTTTGACTTTGTCATCTTTATTATTAGCTCTGCCAGATCGATTATCCTGAATTCATTTGGATTACCCAGGTTTACCGGTCCTGTAACATTATCGTCTGTATTCATGAGGCGTATCATACCTTCAAGGAGATCATCAATATACTGAAAACTTCTTGTTTGCGACCCGTCGCCAAATATTGTGATATCCTTATTTTGCAAAGCCTGGACAATAAAATTGGATACTACCCTTCCGTCATTAGGATGCATATTAGGTCCGTATGTATTAAATATTCGTGCTATTTTAATTTTTACCTTATTTTGTATGTTATAATCGATAAACAATGTCTCAGCACATCTCTTTCCTTCATCATAACATGAACGCCTGCCAATAGGATTAACATTTCCCCAGTAGTTTTCTTTCTGTGGATGAATTTTCGGGTCGCCGTATACTTCACTGGTAGAAGCCTGCAACACCTTTGCCCTGATACGTTTGGCCAGTCCCAAAACATTTATGGCACCCATTACAGATGTTTTTATGGTCTTTATGGGATTATACTGGTAATGCACCGGTGATGCCGGGCATGCCAGGTTATATATTTCCTCTACTTCAACATAATATGGAGTTGTAATATCATGACGGACAATTTCAAAGTAAGGATTATCCATGATATTAACAATATTACTTTTATTGCCGGTAAAATAATTATCCAGACATATTACCTCATTGCCTTCTTTTAAGAGTCTTTCACACAAATGTGAACCTATAAATCCTGCGCCTCCTGTTATTAGTATTTTCTTCATATCCTGATATAACTTAAATGTAATATAGTCCTTATATATGAACTTACTTAATATTCTTAATGAGCTTAACCGATATTTCTTCCGATACAGAAATATTTAAATCCCATTTCTTTTAACTCATCAGAATCATAAATATTTCTTCCGTCAAAAATAACTTTTTGTTTCATAAGTTTCGCTAACACTCTGTAATTAGGAACTCTGAACTCCGGCCATTCTGTGACCAGTATTAATGAATCAATATCTATTGCAGCATCGTATAGATCTTTGGCATAATCAATTTTATTACCCATTTGTTTCTTTACTTCTTCCATAGCAGCCGGATCATATACCTTTACTTTAGCACCGGATTCCAGTAACTTTTCTATGAGGCTTAATGAGGGTGCTTCACGTATATCATCAGTATTTGGCTTAAATGATAATCCCCATAATCCGAATGTTTTACCTTTAATGTCATTATTAAAATATTCTGTGATCTTCCTGTATATTATCTCTTTCTGATAATTATTAACATCCTCGACTGCTTTCAATATTTGCAGCGGATATCCATAACCATCAGCAGTTCTTATCAGTGCTTTAACATCTTTCGGGAAACATGATCCTCCATAGCCCATTCCCGGATAAATAAACTTGTTTCCTATGCGGGGATCACTTCCAATACCTTTACGTACAGAGTTGACATCAGCTCCCACCAGTTCGCAGAGGTTAGCTATTTCATTCATAAAGCTTATTCTTGTGGCCAGCATTGAGTTCGCTGCATATTTTGTAAGTTCGGCAGAGGCAATATCCATATATACTATAGGATGGCCATTTAGTAAAAATGGCTTGTAAAGCTTTTCCATAATCTTTTTTGCCCTGTCAGATTCCACGCCTATAATTATTCTGTCAGGCCTCAGAAAATCATCAACCGCTGCGCCTTCTTTAAGAAACTCAGGATTTGATGCTACATCAAATGGTATATTCAGCTTCCTCTTATCCAGTTCCGATTTAAGAGTTTGTTTTACTTTATGTGAAGTACCTATTGGAACAGTACTTTTCGTAACGACCACCATATATTCGGTTATCAGTTTTCCTATATTCTCTGCTGCAGATATTACATGCTGTAAATCTGCGCTTCCATCTTCTCCGGGAGGTGTGCCTACTGCAATCAACACTGCTTCGCTCTCATGAAGCCCTTCTTCAAGGTCCGTGGTAAATGACAGCCTGTTTTTTTCCAGGTTTCTTTTAACTATAATTTCCAGCCCTGGTTCATATATGGGTATAATCCCTGACTTCAATTTTTCTATTTTCTCTTTGCTAATATCCACACATGACACAGAAATCCCGGTCTCAGAAAAACATGAGCCTGATACTAATCCAACATATCCGGTGCCGATTATCGTTATTTTCATATTAAAAAGTTAATTATAAAATAGTTATCTTGATATAAATTCTTTTTCCAGTATTCTGAATAATATCTTTGAGTCAACTCTTTTTATCCAGCCTGATTCAGCCAGTGAAATTTCTCCGGTTTCTTCTGATATTATAATAACAAGTGCATCCGTAACTTCTGTCAGTCCGATGCCAGCTCTGTGCCTCATGCCATAATTCGGAGGCAGGTTAAAATTGTCTGATACAGGCAAAACGCAGCGGGCAGCATGTATTCTATTGTTAATTATTGTCACAGCACCATCATGCAGAGGGCTTTCCTTGCTGAAGATACTTTCCAGTAAACTGCTTGAAGTAGTAGCATCAATGATCTCGCCTGTCTGCTCATAATCGTCCAGCGGCGTCTTTCTCCTTAGTACTATCAATGCCCCTATTTTCTTTTTTGCAAGATTTATGCATGCTTTAACAATAGCATTAATGTACATATCAGCTTTTAATACTCCTGATGAAATAAATAAATTGCCCAGGGATATGCTTGTCTTAGAAAAATATCGTGTGCCTATCAAAACAAGAAACCTGCGCACTTCCTGCTGGAATACCACAATTAACACAATAACACCGACACCAATAATTTGTCCGAGAATTGAACCCAGCAGTATCATTCTGTCTTTAACAACCAGCAGCCAGAGAATATAAATTGAGATTATTGTAATAAAAATATAGGAAGCGATGGTCCCTCTGATCAACATATACACCTGGTACATTAAAAATGCTACCAGAAGTATATCAATAACATCAATAATCCTGACAGTAATAAAAGATGAAATCATAAAAGCAAATCTTAAAAAACAAAGGTAAAAAAATATAGCATAATTTATCAGTCAAGGTTATTTGAATTGGAATATAAAGTAACCAACTTAACTGTTTCCACAGCTTCCTTAACATCATGCACTCTTAATATGTTTGCCCCCTTTAATAAAGCAATAGTGTTTAACGCAGTGGTACCGTTAAGTGCCTCTTCCGGAGATATTTCCAATGCTTTATATATCATTGACTTGCGGGATAACCCAACAATCAGGGGCAGTTCAAATATCTTAAAATCGTCAAGACAGTTTAAAATCCGGTAATTATGCTCCAGGGTTTTACCAAATCCAAATCCCGGATCAAGAATAACATCACAGATGCCTGCAAGTTTTATCTTTTGAAGTTTTTCAGAAAAGTATTTTATTATTTCTTCCATTAAGTTATCATAATGCGGATTAATCTGCATATTCTTCGGAGTTCCCTTGATATGCATAATAATATACGGAACCTCAAGATCGGCAATAGTCGCTATCATATTTTTATCGGCGTCGCCAGCTGTGATGTCATTTATTATATCCACTTCATAATTGTTAACCACTGCTTTAGCTATATCAGAACGGAAAGTGTCAACTGATATTATTGCATCAGGTAGTCTTTTGCGTATAATCTTAAGTGCATTGTCAAGTCTTTTCAGCTCTTCTTCATGGGAAATGTTCTCTGCTCCGGGCCGGGATGAATATGCTCCGATATCAATAATCAATGCTCCTTCTTCCATTATCTGTTCAGCTTTCTTAATAATTTCCTTTTCTGTTTGATACTTTCCCCCGTCATAAAATGAATCGGGAGTAACATTCAGAATGCCCATAATTCCAGGTGTTGATAAGTTTATTAGCTTACCTCTGCAATTTAAAGTGTATTTTTTTGAAAAAAATGTATCTTTAGATTTCATAAATATTAATTATTTTCTGTCATAAAGGTAATAAAAAGGCAGTAGATAAATCTCAGAAATATTAGTTGATCATTTATGAAATTTTTTGTTATCGAAGGATTGGATGCCTCCGGTAAATCAACACAGCTTGAATTTCTGCAAAGACATCTTTCAAAGAATAAAGTAAAATTTAAATATTTGCATTTCCCCAGGACAAATTCCCCGATATATGGAGATTTGATTGCGCGTTTTTTAAGAGGCGAGTTTGGTAATCTGGATCTTGTAAATCCCTATCTTGTAGCATTATTGTATGCCGGTGACAGAAAAGATGCATCTGAGCTTATTCAAAACTGGCTAGATCAGGGATTCCTGGTAATTGCCGATCGCTATGTTCATTCCAATGTTGCATTCCAATGCGCGAAACTAAATAATAAAGAACAGCAGGAAGCCCTTAAAGACTGGATTAATTATTTCGAATACACCTATAATAAAATTCCTAAACCCTCCATGAGTTTATTCCTGGATGTACCTTTTGACTTTACAAGAAAAAAGCTCGGTCAGCAAAGAAGAGGCTATGACAGAACTTACCTGCAGGGAAGAAAGGATATTCATGAAAATGATCTGGAATTTCAACAAAAGGTAAGAGAATGTTATCTATGGCAGGTAAAAGATGATCCTGGTTTTCATTTGATAGACTGCAGGGATGATAATAGTAATATATTGCCGCCACATCTTATTTTTCGTAGTATTTTAGATAAACTGCAACTGCATTAACAATATATTAACATTCATTATAATCCGATTAAGTTATTTTTGAGAATAAATTAGATTAAAAGATTTTGTAAAAATGAAGATAATAAGAATAACCTGCAGAATCATTGTTGGTATAGTATTTATTTTTTCAGGGTTTGTTAAGGATATTGATCCGTTAGGTTCGACATACAAATTCCTTGATTATTTTGAAGCTTTTCATATCAATTTTTTAAACTTCTCTGCATTTCCTCTTTCCATAGTTCTTGGTACTGTTGAATTGGTTATTGGAATAAACCTTTTGCTGGGCATCAGAATACATCTGACCAGCTATATCCTGATTATCTTTATGATATCCTTTACGATATTGACATTTTTTCTGGCAATATTTAACCCTGTAAGCGATTGCGGATGCTTTGGGGATGCTATAATATTAACCAACTGGCAAACATTCTGGAAAAATATAATACTTCTTTTGCCGGTTATAGTCGTTTTCGTTTCAAGAAACAAATATATGCCTTTTTATTCTGTTGCAATTGAATGGAGGATGACCACAGCATTTATATTGCTAGGCATTCTGATATCGGTATATTGTTATAGAAACCTCCCCATAATAGATTTCAGGCCTTATAAAACAGGAAACAACATTCCCGACAATATGGTTATTCCTGAAGATGCCCCTGATGATGAGTATGAAACAATACTTGTATATGAAAAAGGAGGAGTTATGAAAGAATTTACTGCTGAAAATTTTCCCTGGCAGGATACATCATGGAGATGGGTTGAAACTAATCAGAATCTGATAAAGAAAGGATACGAACCTCCCATTCACGATTTCACTATAACAACATCTGAGGGATTTGATATTACTGATCAGATAATTGAAGATCCGGGATACTCATTTCTTCTTATTGCCTATGATCTTACTAAAACAAATATTCGCGCATTCATGGAAATAAATGAACTCGCAGGATCATGTAAGGATGACAATTGTTCATTTTACTGCCTTACTTCATCAACAAATGAACAAATAAGAGACTTTCAGGATGAGATCATGCTGAATTTTGATTTTTACACAACGGATGAAATAACTTTAAAAACCATTATACGCTCCAATCCCGGGCTAATGTTAATTAAAGAAGGTAATATTATAGGGAAGTGGCATTATAACAATTTTTATATTTTTAAAGAATCAGATAGAAACTACAGCTCATTGATACTGGATTCCCTGAGAAAGGATAAAGAAAAACTTTCAGTTTATCTTTTCATTATGAGTTTTATTCTGGTAATTTCGCTTAATCATTTATGGATAACCAGAAATAACGGTAAATAATACTGAATATTTAACAGATGAAAATCATATCAGGAATACTAATATTAATCTTTTTGCTGTTAAGTTGCGAAGAAGTTGATGAGTGTGTTGATGATACTGAAGTTAATGTTAACATTGACCTTAAGACATTGGTTAACAATGTTGAAATAGACACGTTTATTAATGCACTTACAATAGTTGGAATTGATACTCCTTATTATAACAGTAATAATATCAAATCAGTAAACCTGGCGTTATCTCAATTATCAGATACCAGTATATATAAATTCACAGTTGACACTATTACAGATACTGTATCATTTTACAGTAAAAGGGAGCATTATTTAGTATCATATGAGTGTGGCTTTACCACACGATATATTCTTGATACGGTTATTACAGGGAATAATTTAATAAATGCGGTTTCAATAATAAAAGCCGCTGTAGATAGTACTGATGAAACTAATATTATTTTTTATTTTTAGCTGCAAAATATTGTTTTATTCTGTGACAATTTATGCACAGGAAGATTCATTAATCACCAGGGGATTCAGATTTGGCACTGACCTATCGAAGATAGTGCTCCCGTTCTTCACACCTGAAATAAGGGGACTGGAATTCCTGGCCGACGTTCAGATATCTGAGAAGATATTTGTTGCAGGCGAATATGGCATGAATTCTGCAAAGCTAACCACTGATTCCTATAGTTTTAATTACAATATAAGCGGTACATTCGTAAAACTGGGATTTGATAAAAACATACTTAAAGACAAAAAAGGAG
>CAZFHF010000126.1:0-8436 GCA_964518655.1 uncultured Bacteroidales bacterium
TTATATATACTTTTATTCCATTGTAATTTTCCAGCAGGTACAATCCTGCTTTTTCCCCGTCAATATCTTTCTCAAAAGCTTCTTTTTTAAGTTTGACTTCAGTGCCTGAATCCTTGTCCTTCAGATTTGTTTTACAGGCAACCAGGTTAATTATTATCAGAAATATTATAAATTTTTTCATCCGTTTAATTTTTAACTGTTTAGAATATTATTTTATTAACTCATTTTCCACAAATTTTCCAAGCATGAGATATTTGTTATAAATCTTCTGATACTTTTCGGCATTTTGCGCGTTTGGGGCATATTCTTTCTCAAAACCGCTGCCCATTTTTTCTTTTGCTTCCATAAAATTTGCATATACTCCTGCAGATACTGCTGCAGCCATTGCAGATCCTAATGCACAAGCCTGTTCCGATTTCGCTACCAGTATTGGCATATTCAAAACATCGGCCAACACCTGCATAACAAAATCTGATTTTTTTGCTACTCCTCCCAGTGCGATGACGCCTTTTATTTTAACTCCCTGCTGAATGAATCTTTCAACTATTGCTTTTGCGCCGTAAGCAGTAGATTCAACAAGGGCCCTGAATACTCTGGGTGCATCAGAACCTAATGATAATCCTGCAATAGCGCCTTTAAGGTTCTGGTTAGCGTCAGGCGTTCTCCGGCCGTTTAACCAGTCAAGTGCAATCTCTCCTGACTCCTCAACAGGTATCTTTTTTGCCTCCTCCGTTAATTCAGGTATAAGGTTGTCCGATATATCGTTAATAATTTCATCCCCGGCATCATCTTTAATCCTTTTATCATTCTTTAGCATTTTGCTTACCGGCCATAAAAGTAAATCCCTGAACCACGCATATACATCTCCAAATGCTGACTGCCCGGCTTCAAGTCCTATCATTCCGGGAAGTACTGAACCGTCAACCTGGCCGCATATCCCTTCAATAAGGTTATCCCCGACATCTTCTTTAGGGGCGGTTAAGATATCGCAGGTTGATGTACCTACTATCTTGCATAAATAATATGGCTTGATTTCACCTCCGACAGCTCCCAGGTGTGCATCAAAAGCACCTACACCTATTGTCACATGCCTTGGCAAACCCAGTTTTTCAGCCCATTCGGCAGAAATTGCACCTGCCTGTTTATCTACAGTGCAGGTTTCTGTATAAAGTTTTTTTCTGAGTCCTGTCAGCAGTGGATCAACTGCTTTAAGAAACTGTTCGGAAGGCAATCCTCCCCATTTCTCGTGCCACATAGCTTTATGGCCTGCGGCACACCTGCTTCGTTTTATTTCCTGTACGGATCTTACATTTGCCAGTAATGCCGGTATCCAGTCACAATGCTCAACCCATGAATATGCAGCCTCTCTTATCTTTTTGTCTTCGCGCAGAATATGAAGGATTTTAGCCCAGAACCACTCTGATGAGTAGACACCCCCTTCGTACATAGTATAATCTATACCTCCCCAGTTTTTGGCTTTGGCATTTATCTCTGCAGCCTCATTTACCGCAGTATGGTCTTTCCATAGAACAAACATAGCATTGGGATTGTCTTCAAATCCCGGTGTCAAAGATAACGGTACTCCCTGTGCATTCACTGCTACAGGTGTTGAACCTGTAGTATCTACTGACAGGGCAACAATATGTTCTGCTGCCGAAGTACTGCTTTTAGCAATAAGTTCTTTTATGGTATATTCAAGTCCCTCGATATAATCAAGAGGGTGCTGTCTGAACCGGTTATGTGCAGGGGAGCAAAATTTCCCATCCTTCCAGCGCGGATAGTAAAAAACTGAATCGGCAATTTCCCTGCCGTCGATTGTATCCACAAGTACTGAACGCACCGAGTCGGTTCCGTAATCAATGCCAATAACATATTTTACCGGTTTCATTATAGTCTTTTATTTATTTTCAAGAGTTAAGAGGATCACTGACTTGGATGGCAGATTAATATCAATATCACTGCCTTTTAATTTATAGTCATCAAATTTATTAATATTTATCTCTTCTTCCTTTCCAAAATCGTTATAGGCGTTTATTCTCTCAGCAGTTATTATCTCTGCGTTCACTACTTTGTAATTACCGCCTCCCTCAAGTTTTATCTCAGTCTCAATATGATTGTCAGGATCAAGGTTAGACAATGTAATATTAATATCTCCTTCCTTATTCATTGATGATGATGCAGAGACTGCAGGTATACTTATATCGTTGTTAGAATAAATCTGGCATGTAATTTCCGTTGGAAGCAACAAAGCATCATGATGCACCTTGTACATTTTAAACACATAATATGTGGGTGTAAGCACCATCTGTTCCCCTCTTGTTAATATCAGTGCCTGTATAACATTAACCATTTGTGCTATGTTAGCCATTTTCACGCGGGAGCAATGTTTATTAAAAATATCAAGGTTAACGGAAGCCACGAGTGCATCCCTCAGGGTGCTTTGCTGATAGTGAAAAGCCGGATTTGTGCCCGGTTCAGGATCAAACCAGTTACCCCATTCATCAACCACCAGCCCTATTTTATTCTCCGGATCATATTTCTCTATAGCTGCCACATGACCTTCAATAAATTCTTCCATAGCAAGAGTTGCCGATAATGATGAAAACCACTCATCTTCATTAAAATCAGTTGCCGAACCTTTGACAGTCCAGTTGTTGCAGATTGTGTAATAATGCAATGAGATGGCGTTCATATATGATTTAAGATACCAGTCTGCCTCACTCCATCTCCTTACTATATATTCCGTCCATTCATAGTAGCTGTCATGTGAACCTGCAGCTATTTTATATAACCTGTTATCGCCGTAGTTTCTAAGAAAGAGAGAATATTTGGCCAGCTGGGAGGCATAATATTCCCTGGTCATTATACCGCCGCAGCCCCAGCTTTCATTTCCAATACCCCAGAATCTTACCTTCCATGGTTCTTCCCTGCCGTTCTTTTTTCTTAATTCAACCATTGGCGTTTCCATATCTGACGTCAGGTATTCCACCCAGTCGGCCATTTCCTGGACGGTGCCGCTTGCCACGTTTCCGCAAATAACCGGTTCACATCCGAGTTGTTCGCACAGATCCATGAACTCATGTGTGCCAAAGCTGTTATCATCAATTACGTCCCCCCAGGAAGAATTTACCACCTTTTTCCGTTCATCAGGCTCTCCTATCCCGTCCATCCAATGGTATTGTTCTGCAAAACATCCCCCCGGCCACCTGATATTTGGAATGTTTATTTCTCTTAAAGCCTCAACAATATCATTTCTTATTCCCCGCGTATTTGGTACCGGAGAATCCAAACCCACCCATATACCATCATAGATGCATCTCCCAAGATGTTCGGCAAAATGTCCGTAGATATGCCTGCTTATAGTATCTTTTCCTTCTGTTGTTTTAATAATAATTCTATTCTCCTGGCCAATTGTATAATGGCACAGGATTAGTAAAAACAAAATATGCATTGCCTTTTTATAAGTTTTCATAAATTCCTGTTTTTATTTATTTATTGTTTTGCCCGTAATATGAATTTTCGCCGTGTTTTCTACTATAGTGTTTATCAATAAGATGTCTGTCTACAGGATTTTTATTCCCCAGTTGTTCAGTCATATAAGCCATCATTGCAACCTGTTCCATAACTACTGCATTATGTACTGCTTCTTCAGGATCACTGCCCCAGTTAAAAGGACCGTGTCCGTTCACCAGCACTCCTGGCACAGCATTATGATCCAGATTCCTGAAAGTCTCAGCAATTACAATTCCTGTATTCATCTCATAGTTTTTGTCTATCTCCTGTTTAGTTAATTTCCTTGTACATGGTATTTCTCCCGAGAAATAATCTGCATGTGTTGTACCGTATGCCGGGATAGGTCTTCCTGCCTGCGCCCATACGGTTGCCCATTCGCTGTGAGTATGCACCACACCTCCTATATTTTCAAAGTCTTTATATAGCACAAGGTGTGCAGGCAGGTCAGATGATGGTTTCATATTACCTTCTATTATCTTTCCTTCAAGGTCGACAATAACCATGTCACCTGCTTTCATTCCTTTGTATGAAACACCGCTTGGTTTGATTACAACCAGGCCCTTAGTACGGTCAATGCCGCTTGCATTTCCCCAGGTGAAGATGACAAGCCCGTGTTTAACAAGGTTTAAATTCGCCTGTAAAACCTTATTTCTTAATTCTTTAAGCATGTCAATATTTTTTATTTATATTATAATATTAATGTTATCATGTTTTTTCATTACTCCTAAAAATAAATATATATTTTTAATTTAAAAACAATAAAGGACAATTTCAGATCGCCTGCCTCTATGTCATCAGTATATTTTAAAATTACCAGCAACCAATTAAAAGTTTTTTCACTGTTTTAAATTCTGTTTTATTATAAATTTTTGTAAATTAGATAATAGTTGCTTCTTCTAATTTATTGGATATTAATTTTTTTATCCATCGGTTTGCAATTTAATTCTTGAGTACGGTGGAAAACGAATTTCATAAATATAAGGATTTATTCGATTCTCTGGAAATAGGTGTTATTTATCAGGATAGCAGGGGAAAGGTAATATATATCAATGATGCTGCAGAAAAGATTTTGGGGCTGACAAAGAAGGAGATTCCTGATCTTGAATCTTATTATGAAGAATTAAAAATTACTAAGGAAGATGGTTCTCCTTTTTCCAGAGAGGAGTATCCCCCAATGATTGCATTAGCGACCGGTAAAAAATTTAAAAATGTCGTTATAGGAATATATCACAGGCAATTAAAACAACGCAGGTGGATTACCGTAAGGGCTATACCTGAATTCCGGAAGAATGAAAAAAAGCCTTACAGGGTTTATACAACAATAAATGATATTACTGTACTCAAGGAAGTACAGTATAAATGTGCAGAAAGCGAGGAACGTTTCCGTTCCCTGATTGAGCAGGGAAGCGATGCCCTGTATTTAGCTGATTTTGAAGGTAACATTGTTGAAGTTAATGAAAGGGCTTGCATAAGTACAGGATATACGCGTAAAGAAATGCTATCATTGAAAGTAAAAGATCTGGATCCTGAATTCAAAAAAAACAACCATCAGGAAAATATCTGGAATAAGTTAGAACCGGGTAAGCCCGTGACTCTGGAAAGTGAACATAAGCGCAAAGACGGAACGACATTCCCTGTTGAAATAAGAATTGGCCTGACATTAATCTCCGGCAGGAAATTTATATTGGGTTTTGCCCGTGACATTGCTGATCGCAAGAAGGCAGAAGAACGCCTTAAAATAATCCAGTTCGGTATTGATCATTCACAAATAGCTATTTACCAGGTAAATGATGATGGCAGGATATACTATGTTAACAAACAAGCATGCAAGAATCTCGGGTATTCGACTGATGAATTACTGAAAATGAATATCTGGGATTTCGATCCCAACCTTGACAGCGAAAAGTGGAAAATACACCGGATAAAAACCCGTACAAGTGGAGATTCAGTAATTGAAACAATACACAAAAGAAAAGACGGAACAGTATTTCCTGTTGAAGTTGCGATAAACTTCATAAAATATGAGGGTAAGCATATCTCATTTTCTTTTGCCAGGGATATCACCGAACGAAAGAAAGCAGAGAAAATACTTCAGTCGAGTGAAAACCGATTTCGTGCTATGATCGAACATAGTGCTGACGCTATTACGTTAATAAATGCCGAAGGAAATATAATATATGAAAGTCCCAATGTAGCAGTACTTTCAGGACATGATATTGAAAATCGCATTGGCAAAAGCACTTTTGATAACCTTTTCCCTGATGACTTGCCTAAAGTAAATAATATATTAAAAAGACTGCTGGCCAAACCCGGCAGTACTGAAAACTTCCAGTTCCGTGCTATCAGAAAAGACGGAACTGTATGGTGGGCAGAAGGCTCTGCTACAAATTTACTTAATGAGCCTTGTGTGGAGGCAATAGTAATTAACTACCGTGATATCACACAGCGTAAAACAGTTGGAGAGGAATTGCGTAAGAGTGAGGAGCGTTTCCGCAGGTTTTTTGAAGAAGGGCAGTTTGGTATTACAATTGCGGGGCCGGACTTTAAGTTTATTGATGCTAATCCCGCATTCTGCCGTATGATAGGATATACGGCCGATGAGTTAAAATCCTTGTCGTTTGCTGAAATAACACATCCTGATGTTGTAGATAACAGTGTGGAACAGGTCAGGGCTCTTGCAAAAGGAGAAATACCCCAGATAAAACTTGAGAAACAATATGTTAAAAAGAACGGCCAATTGCTTTGGGGTAGCCTTATATCAACTGCAATACGTGATGATGACGGTAAGGTAATTTACTACCTGGCAATGATACAGGACATTACTGAACATAAGAAGGCGGAAGAAGCGCTAAAAAGACAGAACCTTGAATACCTGGCTTTGAATAAGGTATACCTTGCCCAGAATGAAGAGCTTATTAAGAGTCTCAAACGTATCAAGGATATAAACAATGAACTTGAAAAAGCAAAAAAAAAGGCAGAAGAAAGTGACAAACTAAAAACAGCCTTCCTTGCCAACATGAGTCATGAGATAAGAACCCCTATGAACGGCATCCTTGGCTTTGCTGATCTGCTGAAGGAGCCCGACCTCACCGGTAAACAAAAACAAAAATATCTGCAAATTATACAGCAAAGCGGCCAGCGTATGCTTAATATAATTAATGACCTAATTGATATTTCAAAAATAGAAGCCGGGCAGATAGAAATAAAACCCGAAGAAACTAATATAAACCAGCTTCTTAACAGTCTTTATATATTTTTTAATCCTGAAACTGACAAGAAAGGGCTAAGTTTTAAATATAAAAACGGACTTCCCGGAAACAGATGTATAATTAAAACCGACAGGACTAAACTTGGCCAGATAATCTCCAATCTTATTAAAAATGCCATCAAATATACTAACGAGGGTGGAATTAGTTTCGGGTATACCCTGAAAGAAACGAATAAAGGCAGTAAAGATAAATATCTCGAATTCTATGTAGAGGACTCGGGCATTGGTATTAATCCCGAATTAAAAGAAAAAATCTTCGAGCGGTTCTGGCAAGCCAACATTACAGATACCAAAGTATATGAAGGCACAGGCCTTGGCTTATCCATTTCCAGGGCATATGTTGAAATGCTTGGCGGTAAGATATGGGTAAAATCAGAAGCCGGCAGAGGTTCGGTTTTCTTCTTTACAATACCCTATAAAATAACGCGGGTAGCAAAACCATATAGAAAGGCTAAAGATATTAATGATGGCAAATCAAAAAAGGACATTACAATTTTGATTGCCGAAGATGATCTGACAAGTTTTATTTTTCTCAGGGAGATATTAAAATCTACCGGGGCTAAGATACTTCATGCCAGGGATGGAGGAAAAGCTGTGGAAATAATCAAGTCGACACCGGATGTTACAATAGTTTTAATGGATCTTAAGATGCCTATTCTCGGAGGTTTGGATGCTACAAGGCAAATTAAGCAAATAAGGCCTGACTTGCCCATTATAGCACAGACAGCGTTTGCATCGCCCAGCGATGAACAAAGATCACTGGATGCCGGGTGTGATGATTACCTGGCAAAACCAATCAAGAGGGATTTACTTTTTGAAAAAATAGCAAAATACACAAATTGAGAATTCTGATCGACTAATAATTCGTATAAATACATGCTTATTCAAGCAGGTTAATTGAATGTCTTATTCGTCTGTTTCAAAAGCTTCCCATCCGAACGTTTCATATCGCCATGTAAAATCCCCATCCTTAACATTAACAATAATAAATCCTTCAGGAAATCCTTCAAACGGGCCTCCCCACCATGCCCCGCTCACAGCACCGCCAGTAATGAAATGTATATCTCTGAACATCAAATCCTCAACAATATGAAGATGGCCCTGAAGAACCAGCTTCAGATTATATCCGTCAAATAAAGACAGCACATCATTTGAATTTTCTACTGCCAGGTATGGCAATAATGCTGAAGTACCACCATTGAAAACCTGTTCCGACACAGATACGAACGGAATATGCGTGCATATTATTACAGGCGTTTCCTTCTCAGTCTTTTCAATATCTTTTCTGATCCATTCCATCTGAGCTGAATCTACCTTGCCAAAATACTCCCTGTCAGGAGTAAAACCAATGCCATCAATCATAATAAAATGCCAGCCTTTTTCCTCAAAAGAGTAATAAGTCTTATTATTACCTATTCTCTTCTTAAACATATTTTTTCCGTATTCCGGATGATCGGGGTTTATCGCGCTTTCTTCATATAATCCAAAAACCTCATGATTACCTATTAAATTATATACAGGCATATTAAATTCCCTGCTTATCTCAATGTACATATCATACAGCATTACAGCCCGTTCATAGTTCTGCTCCAGGGCGTCCATTATCAAATCACCGCCGGTAATAACAAAATCAGGCTTAAGCATATTTACCCTGG
>CAZFHF010000127.1:0-8391 GCA_964518655.1 uncultured Bacteroidales bacterium
TATCATATTTAACTGTATTTCGCATATGTATATTACTAAATATTGCACAAAACCGGATCATATAACAGGTTTCATTACAATAAATATACTACATTGGATGTATATTCCAAATTTCAAATAGTTGAATTGCTTTATTGCTTAATTTAAGTGGTTGCATGAAAAAAGATATAACGTTCCTTGACTTTGCTGAACAATTCCTCATTCAGACTGATATCGTTATAGAATTTTGTTAGCATTGCAGATATATCCTGTGCAGTTTTTTGAATTTCTTCGTTTGTATTGGCCGAAATTATGAATATATTAACCCTAAATAAGTTAATAAAATAAATCGATAAATTTTATGAAACATTGCTTAACATTAGATTTAAAAGACGATCCATGATTAATTGAAGAATATAAAAAACGGAGCAAATATTTAAACTTACTGAATACATATAATTTCATGTAATTATGAATAGGGGTAAAGAAAAGTTACTGGAATACAAAGGACAAAAATTTGTTCTGCCGTTTATATTATTAACAAGCCTCTTTTTTTGTGGGGAACAGCAAATAATATGACCGACACTCTATTGGCAGCGTTTAAAAAAATAATGAGCATGAGCGATTTCCAAACCTCATGGATTCAAATGGCTTTTTATGGTTCATATTTTTGTCTTGCATTACCGGCAGCCTTATTTATTAAAAAATATACTTATAAATCCGGTATTTTATTAGGCCTGGGATTATTTGCTCTTGGCGCTTTGCTGTTTTTCCCGGCAAGCAAAACACAAGTTTACGGGCATTTCTTGGGCTCACTCTTTATCCTGGCCGGAGGACTGTCAATTCTTGAAACGACAGCTAATTCGTATGTCGTTATATTAGGATCCCCTGTAACTTCCACCCGGAGACTGAATCTTGCACAAGCATTTAATCCTATCGGTTAAATAACCGGTGTTATTTTAAGTCGTTTATTTATTCTCTCTAAACTTAATAGTGCTTCAATTGATGAAAGAATTGTAATGTCAAATGAACAGCTTAATGCTGTACAATCTGCTGAACTAAAAGCAGTAATGGGGCCATATGTGGGTGTAGCTGTTTTCTTATTACTTATCTGGATTATTATTGCCGTAACTGAAATGCCGAAATCAATGGATACGAATAGCAGTACCGGTTTTGGTAAAACTTTACTTAAATTATTTAAAAATAAAAATTACAGATCAGGTGTTATTGCCCAATTTTTCTATGTAGGAGCACAGATTGGAGTTTGGTCGTTTACAATAAAATATGTTATGAGTGAGCTTAACTTAAATGAAGCTTCCGCTTCCGAATATTATCTGGCTGCCCTCATATTATTCTCCATTTCGCGTTTTGTATTTACAGGTTTAATGAAATATTTCAAACCACGGGGACTATTGGCTATTTCGGCATTTTTAGCAATTATCAGCACCTTGCTGGTAATTTTTGGAAAAGCCTATGTTGGAGTAATTGCTTTGGTTTCTATCTCAGGATTTATGTCATTAATGTTCCTAACAATTTTTGGTTTGGCAGTACAAGGACTTGGCAACGATACTAAAATTGGAGGTTCGGGATTGATTATGGCCATACTGGGAGGAGCTGTACTAACAGCTATACAGGGAAAAGTCTCGGATCTGGCAGGTAATATTCATTACTCCTTTATCGTTCCCCTATTATGTTTTGTGGTAATTTTGATTTACGGATCTCGTTCACGCAAATTTATAATATCTGGCTGATTAGTAATAGCAATTACTAAGGTTACAAATCCGGTTTTCAAATTAGTTTAACCGGTGATATAAAATAGGAGATTTTAATTCTGTAAACAAGATTTTTTCACAGGGTGAATTTGTCATATTTGATTTTTTTTTGGAAATTGTAATTTTTAAAAGGGCGCTGTCCCTTTTTCATATTTATATTATAACGGATTGCCGGCTGCAGCACATTTTATCAATATTATATTCTCTATATCTTTTATATCATCCAAAACCCTTCTATCATCTTTAATATATACTGAGTATCCTTGTTCTATTAAGTTTAAAATTACTTTTTTACCAGGAATTTGTGCATATACCGTAAGGTTTGTATAAAACATTGCCTCAATTGGCCTGTCATAATTGAACAAAACACCATTATTAACCGGACAATCCTTAAGTTTTTTAAGTTCAGTTACCCATACCGGACGCCTGTCTCTATTGTCAAATGGCTTGATTCTCTCAATTGAGTATCTTACCGGCAATGCAATTAACAATAATAAGATTATATTAAAAATCCATTTAAGTTTATATTCTCTTTTTCTTTCAGACAGCATAAAGTAAAACTCGGAAGTTATTATAAAAAGTGCCGGTGAAGTAAATAGAATATATGCCTGCATCTTTGTTTTTGCAAATGAGAAAAAAATAATTGGAATTAAGAACCAAAGGGAAATTGCCAGTAGTTTTAAGTTTCCTGTATTTTTATAAGTTTTCCAGAGAAACCAAAGCAACGGCAAATAAATCAACTCTCCATAGCTCATTCTGATTTTATTTATATAGTAATAAAATGGTCCGCTCTGACCCCCGGTAACTTCTGCAATATGTTTTAAAATATGATTCATTTCCCAATCTGCTTCCAGTGGAAATGTTTTAAATATGTAAATCTGCCAGGGAAGAAAAATTGCTATACAAGTTATTAGCAAGAAGAAAAAGTGAAAAATAATTGAACTCATTTTAAAATTTCCTGAGTCATAAACAATTAAAATCCAAATAGGTAATACAATAAATGCAGGGAATGCTTTTGATAAAACTGCAGCACCTATACTAACTCCTGCAAGAATATTATAAATCACCTTCTTTTTATATGCAAATAAGATACTTAATAAAATAGCTAACTCAATAAAGAACAAAAGGAAGATATCAATATGGTCTGTTGCTGTCCTGCCGGCTGTTAACTCAATTATCAAGCCATTGATAGAATAAAAAAATGCGGCCAGGTAGCCCGTTTTTTTACTAAATAAATAACTGCCGATTTTAAATGTAAGCAATATACCTATTGTGGTTAAAATTATTGAGGGGATTCTTAATGCGATCTCATTTACGCCAAAAATATACATACTTAATGCCATTGTCCATAAAGGCAAAGGCTGCTTATGCAACCAGACATGATTTGCCGACCAGCACTGATAATTATATGGCAGTATGGGTTTGTCATATAGAGTTGGCGTCAATGGATGGTTAATAAGATTTTTTGAGACAAGAGCATGATAGCGTTCGTCCCAGGTATGAAGGAAAAAATCAGCAGATGTATAAATACGAAGTACAAGCCCGCAAACCATAAGTAGTAGAACTGCAATTATAAAGTTTTCCTTTTTCCATTGCTTCCATGAAAAAAAATAACCTATAGTACAAATACTAATAGTTAGTATGCCAAAAGATATATTACTCATTCATTGTTAGATATATTGCTGCTAAAAGATGACTATATAAAATATTCTATATATGACTATTATAGCACATCTGTTTCTGCTTCATAATTACTTCCAACAGATATAATTTAAACAGGATGTTTAAAAAAATTACATATTACCTAACCTCTTTCAAATTTAAGTTTATTTTTATTTATTCGCAAATAATAAAGTAACCGTTAACCTCTAATAACTAACCTCTTAACTTTGTTCTGCAAATTCTATACACTAAATGCGTAATCATTGAAGATCCGTCATATACATATGTCCTGAATCCAAAATAATATAAAGTAAATCGCATAATTGTCAGTTCCTCTTGTATTTAAAACTCAAAATTTAGCATCTAACATTTCTAAAAGGGCGCTGTCCCTTTTTTATTTTTATATTATATTTGCTTTTTCAAAAACAATTTATAAGATGCAGTACGGATACTTTGACGACAAAAACAAAGAGTATGTGATTACGCGGCCGGATACACCGAAATCATGGAGCAATTATTTAGGTTCAACTGAATACGGTGCAATAATTACAAATAACGCCGGAGGATATAGTTTTCATAAATCAGGGGGCATGGGGCGTTTTATGAGGATACGTTTTAACTCCATCCCCATGGACCAGCCTGGACGTTACATATACTTACATGACCATGACACAAAAGATTACTGGTCAGCATCATGGCAGCCGGCAGGCAAACCCCTTGATAAATATAAATCGGAGTGCCGCCACGGGACTGCATATACGATTATCAAATCAGAATATTCAGGTATAACATCAGAAACCACATATTTTGTTCCGCTGGGAAAACTGTTTGAAATCTGGAAACTCAGGCTAACAAATACAGGTAAGAAGAAAAGAAACCTTAGTGCCTTTACATATACCGAGCTTGTTGGTACCTGGGGTGCAATAGATGACTTGTTGAATATACAATATGTACAGTATATATCATTGATGAGTGTGGTTGATAACATTATTGACCATGGCACTAATATCAACATCCCTCCCATGCCGGATAATTTTAATGAAAAAGACCAGGGCAGGCATACTTTCCAGGCGATTGTTGGTGCACGTATTACAGGTTATGACACTGACAGGGAAGCATTTCTTGGTCCTTACCGGACTTATGCAAATCCTCTGGTGGTTGAGAAAGGAAAATGCAATAATACGCTGGCATATGGTGACAATCCTTGCGGTACACTGCAGGCTGAAATCATCCTTGAGCCCGGGGAAACAAAAGAACTGCTTGTAATAGTAGGCATTGGAAAAGCTGAAGTCGAAGGTAAAGCTGCGGTTAAGGAGTTCGCTGATATTTCAAAAGCAAACAGTGAACTTGAAAAGGTTAAGGACTTCTGGCATTCACGTATGAAAGGATTGAATGCTATAACGCCGGATGAAGAGCTGAACAGTACAATAAATACATGGGGCATTTATAACTGCCTGATAACTTATATGTGGTCAAGGGCAGCAAGTTTGATATATTCGGGGATTGACAGGGACGGACTGGGTTACCGCGATACAGTCCAGGACTTTCTGGGTGTGCTGCATACCATACCTGAAGAAGCAAAAGAACGGCTTGAACTTATGATCACAGGACAGGTATCCACTGGAGGAGCCATGCCCGTTGTCCTGCCATTTTCTCACAGTCCCGGAAATGAGAAAGCCCCGGCTGAAGAACAATACCGCTCAGATGACTGCATGTGGCTTTTTAACGCTATCCCTGCCTATATCAAAGAAACAGGCGATATTGATTTCTATAATAAAACACTGCCCTATGCCGATAAAGGCAGTGATTCAGTCTTTGGCCATATGAAAAGGGCAATACAGTTTAATCTTGATCGCAGGGGAGCACACGGCCTGCCATGCGGATTGTTCGCCGACTGGAACGACTGCCTGCGGTTCGGCCATAACGGGGAAACAGTTTTTGTTGCAATGCAGCTGCGCCTGGCACTGAGTGTATATGTTGAAGTTGCCCGCCTGCTTAGGAATAAAGAAGAAGAAGCATGGGCAGTACCTTTGCTCAAAGAGCTTGACAAAACATTACTGGAGCAGGCATGGGACGGAGAATGGTTCTTAAGGGGATACACATATGACGGACTCAAGTTCGGATCCAAAGATGTGCCCGAAGGGCAGATATTCCTCAATCCGCAGACATGGGCAATAATAAGCGGAGCCGCAACACCGGAACAAGCCCCGCTAATTATGAAGAATGTAAAAGAAAAGCTGGATACAGATTACGGCCTGGTACTTTGTGATCCTCCGTACACAAATTCTGATTATAACATCATCCGGTCGCAGTTATTCAATCCCGGATTAAAAGAAAATGGGGGCATATTCGTGCATACGCAGGGATGGGCTGTAATGGCTGAAGCTTTGTCAGGCAACGGTAACCAGGCATACAAATACCTCAGATCATATCTTCCTGCAGCATTTAATACCAAAGCTGAGATCCGTGAAATAGAACCCTATGTTTTATGCCAGTCAACACACGCCAAATACAGTCCGAGACACGGCGCATCAAGAATACCATGGTTAAGCGGATCGGCAACATGGACATACTATGCCATAAGCCATTACATATTAGGCATTATTCCCGAGTATGAAGGACTGAGGATCGATCCGTGTATTCCTTCACAATGGGATAAATTTACAGTACAGCGTATATTCAGATCAAAAATGTTTGACATTAAGGTTGAGAACAGGAATGGTGTACAGAAAGGAGTGAAAAAACTGGTATTAAACGGAGAGGCCATTGAGGGTAACCTGATCCCCCTGGACAAGATGAAAGATAAAAATGATGTTACTGTAACAATGTAAGGGGAAAAAAGGATATCAGGTTTCTCTTATTGTTTATAGATATTAAACTTTCTTAATTAATAATTGTTAAATTTACAGTATTAATTTTCAGACATGCAATACTTACTTATCCTGATAATAACGATTGTACTGCTGGCATTAATGTTACTGGGTCTGGGCTTAAAAAGCATACTCAGAAAAAATAAGGCTGGTAACATAACTACCTGCCATTCACCTGGTCATGAAAATTCGGGTTGTATGTGCGGTAATAATGAGCATTGTATAAATACAGATATCTAAAAACAAGAAGGATATCTGATAAAACTAATTATAAAATACCTCTACTCAACAATATCTTCTTTTAATCCATCTGTAATAAAAACCTTGTAATTGCCTTTCTCATCGTTATATATAAGATATGCATCAAGTTCCTTATGATCTGAAAGAAAATCTATGGTCTTATCGACTCCCATGACCATAAAGCCTGTAGCATAGGCATCAGCTGTCATACAATCATCAGTAACTACTGTAACACTAAGCAGATTCTTAAGAACAGGATATCCTGTCTTCGGATCGATTGAGTGTGCATATTTTACTCCATCCTTTTCATAAAATTTACGGTAATTGCCTGATGTTGCCAGTGAACGGCCTTTAAGCTGCAACACAGCCTGCAGGTATGTGCCGGGGATAAGGTTATTTTCAACAGGTTTATCAAGTCCAATTTTCCATATCTCACCTTTATCATTTACACCTCTGGTCTTTATTTCACCTCCTATTTCCACAAGGTAGTTTTTTATGCCTTTTTTATCCAGAAACTCCGCCATAACATCAACCGCGTAACCCTGAGCTATTGCATTTGCATCCAGCATAATTTCTTTATGCTTTTTTAATATCTTATTCTGTTCAAGCTTCACCTTTTCCATACCAATGTACTGCAATAAACTATCAATTAAGGCACTATCAACATCTGCCCTTTCAGTAAACCCAAATCCCCAGGCATTAACCAGCGGTGCCACAGTAATATCAAATGCTCCGTCAGTAGCCTTATATACTTCATAAGCTTTATTAAATAACCTTATAAAATGCTCATTGACATATACATCCGTATCATTTGAATTTATCCTTGATATGATAGAAGACGGCAGGTAGGTAGAAAATGATTTATCAAATTCGACCAGCAACGTATCTATTTCATCTTTCAGGTTCTCTCCTCTTTTACTTTCATACGTTATATGATAAGATGTGCCCTGGGTGAATCCGGCTGTTTTTATATATTCACCGTTGTTTCTTGCCTTGAAAATAAATACTCCTGCAATAACAGCCAGTATGACTAATAAAGTCTGAACAGCATATTTTTTCATTTAAAGCTGGTAAGTGTACTATCCATTCAAAAATAAGCGGTTTATACTCCAAAGTCGTCAAATGCAATCATTTCATCCGGCACTCCCAGGTCATATAACATTTTCAGCACCGCTTCGTTCATTAATGGAGGGCCACAAAAGTAATATTCAATCTCTTCAGGCTCTTCAAGATCGCCAAGATAATTATCATAAATTACCTGGTGTATAAATCCGGTATATCCTCTCCATCTATCCTCCTCTTTTGGTTCAGACAAAGCGATATGAAATCTGAAGTTAGGAAACTCCTTTTCCAGTTTACGAAATTCCCTGTCATAGAATATTTCACGTTTTGATCTTGCCCCGTACCAGTATGATACTTTCCTTTTTGTTTTCAGGGTCTGGAATAAATGAAAGAGGTGTGATCTAAGCGGGGCCATTCCTGCACCTCCGCCGACATAAAGCATTTCATGATCGGTATCTTTAATAAAAAACTCACCATATGGCCCTGATATAGTAATCTTATCCCCGCGTTTTCTTGAAAACAGGTAAGAAGAACAAACTCCGGGAGGTGCATTGAGAAATACTTTTTTATCATTATTCCATGGCGGAGTAGCTATCCTGATATTAAGTTTTATTATACCTCCCTCTGCAGGATGATTGGCCATTGAATATGCCCTGAATGTTTCCTCTGTATTTTTCATCTTCAGGTTCCACATGTTGTACTCATCCCACTCATCCCTGTATTCGTCCTGTACATCAATATCCCTGAAGTTCATTTCAAACCTGGGAACATCAACCTGGATATAGCCACCGGGCATAAAATCAAGC
>CAZFHF010000128.1:0-8380 GCA_964518655.1 uncultured Bacteroidales bacterium
AATATCACAGGATTATCACCAAGCACTACTTACTATGTCAGAGCTTATGCAACAAACAGCCTGGGGACAAACTATGGAAATGAATTAGCTATTACTTCAAATAATATTATAACCTGGGAAAAAACATATGGTGGAACTATGGGCGATGAAGCTTATTACATTGAACAGACTACTGACGGAGGTTTTATTATTGCCGGATTTTCATGGTCGTTTAACGGAGATGTAACGGGTAATCACGGATATAATGATTATTGGATAGTGAAGACAACATCAGCAGGAGCCCTGGAGTGGCAAAAGTCGCTCGGAGGAAGTAATTATGATCAGGCTATGTCCGTTCATCAAACTACAGACGGAGGTTATATTGTTGCAGGAGAATCCCAGTCAGATAACGGTGATATTTCAGGAAATCATGGCACTTGTGACTACTGGGTAGTAAAACTGACATCAACAGGTGACATTGACTGGGAAAAGTCACTTGGCGGAAGCCATACTGATAAAGCCTCTTCAATTCAGCAAACAAGCGACGGAGGTTATATTGTTGCAGGAATGTCCCGGTCTAATGATGGTGATGTTTCGGAAAATTTAGGTTATGCTGATTTCTGGGTTGTAAAATTAACATCAACAGGAGATATTGACTGGGAAAAATCTTATGGAGGAAGCGCATTTGACGGAGCATGCTATATTCAGCAAACTACTGACGAAGGTTATATAGTTGCCGGATATACTACATCTGATGACATTGATGTATCGGAGAATCACGGAAATAATGACTATTGGATAGTAAAACTGACATCAACAGGTGACATTGACTGGGAAAAATCACTTGGAGGAAGCGAGGATGAATACCCTTATTGCATTCAGCAAACCACTGACGGAGGTTATGTGATTGCCGGATATTCTGAATCAAGTGATGGTGACGTTTCTGATAATTTCGGAGCTACCGATTACTGGATAGTGAAATTAACGTCAGCAGGTGAGCTTGACTGGCAAAAATCTTATGGAGGAAGTGATGACGACCTGGCATCTTACATCCAGCAGACAAATGACGGAGGTTATATTGTTGCCGGAACTTCAAGGTCCCTGGATAATGATATATCAGGGAACCATGGAGAAACTGACTACTGGATAATTAAAATAACCTCTTCAGGAGACCTTGAATGGCAAAAACCTATTGGAGGAAGCAGCTTTGAATGCCCCTTCTGCATTCAGCAGATTGCTGACGGCAGCTATATAGTGGCCGGATATACTGAATCCGCTGACGGTGATGTTACCGTAAATCAGGGAAATACTGATTATTGGATTATAAAATTACCCGGGGATTAAAAGGGACAGCGCCCTGTTTGAAATCACAAAAAACAAATCTCAAATTAATAAAGATACACTATGACAGGTATTTTCCTTATTGCCATTGGAAGCCTGGGGGCAGCAAGTTTCTATGTCCCCTTTAAAAAAGTAAAAAAATGGGCATGGGAATCTTACTGGATCAGCCAGGGCCTCGCCGCATGGATCATCGCCCCGTGGGTATTTGCAATGCATACTGTACCGCATGGAGAATTATTGCCAATCCTCAGGGAAGCACCTATATCAGCTAAGCTACTTGCTGTTTTCTTCGGCAGCCTCTGGGGTATCGGCGGATTAACATTCGGATTAAGCCTTAGATACCTTGGTGTTGCTTTCGGACAAAGTGTTGCACTGGGTTTCTGTGCGGCATTCGGCACACTTATCCCTCCTATCGTTGCGGGAGAAAATCTTTTGACAAGCTCAGCAGGAATATTAACTCTGATCGGCGTGGTTATAACAATATCAGGAATTGCAATAATAGGTTATGCAGGCGTCCTGAAAGATAAAAACATACCGGAAGAAGAAAAAAAGAAAGCAATAAAGGAATTTGCTCTGAAAAAAGGCCTGCTTATTGCCGTATTCGCAGGTATAATGAGTGCCAGCATGAGTTACGGATTTGAAGCAGGCAGACCTGTTGCAGAAATTGCACTGGCAAAAGGAACCAATCCTCTCTATATAAATAATCCGTCTTTAATCTTTATCCTTGCAGGTGGATTTATTACTAATTTTATTTACTGCCTCTTTCTAAATATCAGGAACGGAACCTATCGCGATTATTTCTCCGTAACACCATCAGTCTTTCTTAATAATATCTCATTTACTTTCCTGGCCGGTGTTTTATGGTTTATACAGTTTCATTTTTATGGTATGGGTAAAAGCCAGTTACCGGAGCAGATGGAAATTTTTGCCTGGAGTATCCTGATGGCACTGAATATCGCATTCAGCAATATATGGGGTATAATGCTTAAAGAATGGAAGGGAGCATCAAAAAAGACTCTTGTGATCCTTATTGCCGGCATTACCATTTTAATACTCTCAACATTTATAGTTAATCTTGAATAGAACATCATAATATTAATATTAAGCTGCAGATATTTGAAACAAACTAAAATTCCAAATTATGAGCAATAATGCAATAACAAAGAAAGCCTATGAAATAGCAAAAAAGCAGTATGCAAAACTTGGTGTGAACACCGGAGAGGTATTACAAAAATTGGATAAAGTCCAAATATCACTTCATTGCTGGCAGGCAGATGATGTGGGAGGTTTTGAAGCTCCTGACTCAGAACTTGCAGGCGGGGGCATCCAGGCTACCGGAAATTATCCGGGAAAAGCAAGGAATATAGATGAATTAAGACAGGATATCGAAATGGCGATGTCGTTATTGCCAGGTAAACAGCGTTTGAACCTGCATGCTTCATACGGTGATTTCGGGAGAGTATATATTGACAGGAATAAGATTGAAGCAAAGCATTTTCAGAGCTGGATCGACTGGGCAAAAAAGTTGAAAATAGGCCTCGATTTTAATTGCACCTGCTTTTCTCATCCCCGTGCAGCTGACGGCTTTACACTCTCAGGTAAGAACGAGGAAAACCGCAAGTTCTGGGTTGAACATGTTAAAAGATGCCGGGCTATTGCCGCCGATATGGGTAACCAACTAAAAACCCCCGTCATACATAATATCTGGATCCCTGACGGATCAAAAGATATCCCGGTTGACAGGTATTCTCACAGAGCCTTGCTTAAAAAATCACTTGACGAGATATTTGAGGTTGAATACCCGAAAGAATATATCAAAGATTCCGTTGAAAGCAAGCTTTTTGGAATCGGACTGGAATCTATGACTGTTGGCTCTCATGATTTCTACCTGGCATATGCTGCCAAAAATAATAAAATGATTTGCCTGGATAACGGCCACTTCCACCCTACAGAGCAGGTCGGTGATAAGATATCATCCTGCCTTTTATTTTTTGACGAATTGCTGCTTCATGTTACACGTCCGGTGAGATGGGACAGTGACCATGTGGTTATTCTGAATGACGAACTTCTGTTAATTGCAGAGGAAGTGGTACGTTGTAATGCCCTGGACAGGATTAATATCGGACTGGACTTTTTCGATGCCAGTATTAACAGGATAGGAGCATACGTTATAGGCACCAGGGCGGCACAACAAGCTTTAATGTTCGCAATGCTCGAACCTCAAATAATCCTGAAAAAATATGAGACTGAAGGAAAACATTTTGAACGCCTCGCTTTGCTTGAGTTAATGAAAACCAAACCATTCGGGGCAGTGTGGGATTATTACTGCATGCAAAAAGGAGTGGCAATTGGCGAAGATTTTATACCTGTAGTGCAGGATTATGAAAACAAAGTACTGAAAAAGAGAAATTAATTAATCTTGTCTCAGTTTTTAAAAGAAATGTTTCCGTAAAATTTAAGATGAAGAAAGAAGCTATCCTGATATTCGATATCGGCAAAACAAACAAAAAGGTATTCCTGTTTGATAAGAATTTCAATATCCTCACCGAAAATGAAATACACTTCAGTGAAATTAAGGATGATGACGGCTTCCCCTGTGATGACGTCGAAAGGATAGAAAGCTGGATTGATGAGAGTATACAGAAATATATAGAAGATCCGGCATACGATATCAAAGCGATAAACTTTGCCACGTACGGAGCAACCTTGATGCACATTGATAAAAACGGCAACCGTGTGACCCCTCTTTATAACTATCTTAAACCAATACCCCACAGTGTTATTGACACTTTATGCAACAGCTACGGAGGCATTGCTGAATTCGGCCGCAAAACAGGTTCAGAGGTTCTGGGCATGTTAAATTCAGGATTACAGATTTACTGGCTGAAGCAATGCAAACCAGATATTTTTAACAGAATAGAACATACACTTCATTTTCCTCAATACCTTTCCTACATACTCACAGGTGAAATATCTTCAGAATATACATCTATTGGCTGTCATACAGCCTTATGGGATTTCGATAAAATGAAATATCACGAATGGGTTTCTGCTGAGGGAGCAAATCTTCCGGAACCTGTTTCGATCAAAACGGTTTTCCCTTCAAAGAAATTCCCTGACATAAATGTCGGTACAGGTATCCACGACAGCTCTGCTTCCCTGTCCCCCTTTCTTGAATGCAGCAGGGAAAAATTCATACTTGTCTCAACCGGCACATGGTGTGTGAACATGAATCCTTTTAACTATACTCCCCTTACAATTGCTCAATTAGAAAAAGGCTGCCATTGTCATATAAGTATAAAAGAAAAACCTGTAAAATCTTCGCGATTCTACCTTGGACATATCCATGATGTTAATACGAAAATGCTGGCAAAACATTTTAAGGTTAATACCGACGAATACAGGAAAATAAATCCCTCAGAATCTATAATTAAGAAATTTTATGAAGAACATAATGACAAAAGAATTTTCTTTAAAGATGGAATTCCCGAAGGATATGTTGATCACAAGATTGACCTTTCTTTGTTCAATGATTTTGCAGAAGCATATCACCAGCTTATTATTGACCTTGTTCAATTTACCGGACAGTCAATTGAATTAATTCTTCATGACCATGACGATATAAGATTTATTTATATTACAGGCGGTTTTGCCAGAAATACTATTTTTACAAAAGTATTAGCTACTATATATAAAAATATGAGTATATATACTTCTGACATACATAATGCAACATCTCTTGGAGCGGCACTGGTATTAAATGACCAGTTTAAAGGCGCGTCAGTTGCAGATTTTGATTTGAATCTTAAAAGAATAAAACCATTTGCACTGTAATAAACAGGAATCTGAAATATATTGGCAATGAAAAAGTCTAATTCACAGTCGATGCATCCCCGAGAACAGATTGCACAAATTATGGGCAGGATCTATAAATCAGGAATGACAACCACATCCGGGGGAAATATATCATTGATTGACGATAAAGAAAATATATGGATCACACCGTCGGCCATTGACAAAGGATCCCTGACCGGAACAGATATCGTTTGTGTTAAAAAAAACGGGGAAGCTGCAGGTCGCCACAAACCATCATCCGAACTTCCTTTTCATAAGGCTATATATTCAGCAAGTCCTGATATTAAAGCTATAATACATGCTCATCCGCCCGCTCTTGTTTCATTCAGTATAGTACGTAAGAAACCTGATATGAATATCACTCCTTATGCAAAACATGTTTGTGGTACAATAGGCTATTCCAGCTATGCCCTTACGGGAGGAGAAGAACTTGGTAAAAAGATTGCTTCCGAGTTTAAAAAGGGTCATAATTGTGTCATCATGGAAAACCATGGCGCCACGGTCGGAGGTTATGATTTAACTGATACTTATATGAAATTTGAAACATTCGAATATGCATGCAGGACGATAATTGGTGCCAGAACACTGGGAAAACCTGTATATCTTAAAGATTCGCAGATCGAACAATATGAAACGCTCATTACGGAAGGTATCCCTGAACAGGAAAAAGCCGGACATACTGATTCTGAAGATGCAATACGTCAAAACTTATGTGATTTGGTAAGAAGAGCTTGTGATCAGGGATTGATGTACGGAACATCAGGTACTGCTTCTGTCCGTTTGGAAAGCAGCGATTTCCTGATTACACCTGCCAGTGTTCCACGCCGGGAAATTACTTTTGATGATATAGTACAAATCAGGGGGGGTAAATATGAAACGGGCAAAAACCCGGACCGTTATGTTATCCTTCATAAAGAAATCTATACCGGGAATCCGCATATAAATTCTATAATAACGGCACAGCCACCGAACATCATGGCTTTTGGAATTACGAATAAACATCTTGATGTACGGACTATTCCCGAGAGCTGGATCTTTCTTCAGGATATTCCTGTTGTTAAGTACGGACCTCAATTTGCAGATAGTAATTATATTGCAGGTTTATTTAGTACGGATACACCTGCGGTCATTATTCAGAACGACTCGATAATTGTTACGGGAGATAAAATTCTTCAGTCGTTCGAACGGCTTGAGATTGCCGAATTTAGCGCCAAATCCCTGATCATGGGCAGTGCATTGGGCAAGTATGTACCTATTGGGGATAAAGATATAGAAGATCTCCGCGATAAGTTTTTTTAAAAGTGACAGTCACATTTTAAGTTACAATTCAAAGGGAAAGCTCCCTGTTTGAATTTCCAAATATCAAATCACAAGAAACAAATAAATTACAATTACCAAATACTAAAATTCAAAACTGTCTTAGCCGAATCCTGCCGAAGTGTTGAAGAAGGCGGAAACTATATAGTAATTTAACAATGGAACAGTCAGGCAATTTTATAATACATAAATCTGCCTGAGTAACTTTACTGTTGAAATATAAAACCTTGTATGTAAAGTAATTATTTGTCTTGTATATTATTTTTTCATATATTTCGATTCAGTATCCTTTGGTTATTAAGATAAGCAGGCGCACAGATATAGTTTTTATAATGAAGTAATCATAAAATATATTACTGTGATTAAATAGATATGAATACCCGTCAAATTCCTTTACTGTCTCTGGTTGTGCTTTTCTCTTTTTCATGCAAAAAGGAAGAAGAAAAAATAATGATGGTCAGAAATGACAATGTTACAGAGATTACAAGCACAACAGCAAAAGCTACAGCAACAATAATCGATATAGGACAGGGAATCACTCAGCACGGGCATTGCTGGTCAACCGAAGCAAATCCAACAGTATTAGCAAATGAGAATATGACAAATAACGGGCAGGCAAATAATATAGGATCATATACCAGTATCCTTACCGACCTGACACCTGATACAAAATACTTTGTAAGGGCATATGTTAAAAACGGTGAAACAGTTGTTTACGGGGAGGATATTTCCCCGTTCAGTACTCTGCCGATAAATGTACCGGTGGTGAGCATTGGAACGGTATCAACTATTACAACATCAAGTGCAATAATCAGCGGATATATTAATAATCTTGGCGCTGGGGCTTCATCAGTAATACAGCACGGGCACTGCTGGTCAGACGAAACAACTACACCGGTTATCGAAGACAATGTAAACAAAACATCTCTTGGTTCAGAAGATACAACAGGCGATTTTGAAAGCCACCTGGTTGGGCTGGACAGAAATACGCTTTATTATGTCAGGGCATATGCTGTAAATGATGCGGGAACATCATACAGTGACACAATAAGCTTTAAAACAAATGCGGAATTACCTGTAATAAGCACTTCTGCCATAACATCAATTACAGATACAACAGCTCTGTCAGGAGGTAATATTACCAACGACGGAGGAGCGACAGTAACAGCACGCGGTGTATGCTGGAGCACATCGGAAAATCCGTCACTCTCTGGTAGTCATACAAACGATGGCAGTGGTACAGGATCATATATTAGTAACATTACGGGTTTATCATCCGCAACAAAATATTACGTAAGGGCATATGCAACAAATATAGCAGGCTCAGCTTATGGGAACCAGATTTCATTTACCACAGGGCAAGAAATCACATCACCGATTCTTACAACAGAAGCAATAACTTCAATAACAATGACATCAGCACAAAGCGGTGGTAATATTACATCAGGTGGAGGTGCAGAGATAACGGCACGCGGCGTTTGCTGGAGCACAAATAATAATCCGACACTTTCAGATGATTATACTACAGATGGCATTGGCCCCGGATCATTCGTCAGTAATATTGAAGGATTATCTCCGGGAAACACATATTATGTAAGAGCATATGCAACCAACAACACAGGAACAGCATATGGAAATGAACTAAGCTTTACTACTGAGATAATTAGCTGGGTAAAATCATTTGGAGGAAGTAATGCTGACAGGGCTTATGATATCAAGCAAACCTCCGACAAAGGATATATAATCGCGGGAAGGTCTAACTCCAATGATGGTGATGTTTCAGGTAACCATGGTGATTATGACTGCTGGGTAGTAAAGCTTAATTCAGAAGGGACAATCCAATGGCAAAAATCATATGGAGGAAGTTCATATGACAGGGCTTACTGTA
>CAZFHF010000129.1:0-8307 GCA_964518655.1 uncultured Bacteroidales bacterium
TTCATATCGTTAATAAAGAGGTAAAAACACCGGGCTACCAGGCCTATGTGATTGTTGCTATGAATCCTGCAGCATTAAAAGCTAATCTGAAATGGCTAAAATCAGGAGCAACTGTTATCATTGATATTGATAATTTTGATAATAAACATTATAAAAAAGCCGGGTATGTTGAAGATCCTCTGCATGATGGAAGCCTGGAGGGATATATCCTGGTAAAGGCTCCTATAACAAATTTAACCCGTTCCACTGTTAAAGAATTCGGCCTTGACGCAAGAACAGCCGATAAAACAAAAAATCAGTTTGTTGCCGGCATGCTTTACTGGTTGTTTAACAGGGATATAAAAATAGGAGAGTCATTTCTTAAATCTAAGTTTGCCAGTAAACCTACACTTGTAAGTGCTAATATTGCCGCATTATATGCAGGTTATAATTATGCCGAAACTGTTGAGGCTATTGCTGCAACATTTCAGATTCATCCCGCGAAGAAAGGTAAGGGATTATTCAGAAATATTACCGGTAACGTAGCAACAGCATGGGGATTCCTGGCTGCTTCGGAACGTTCGGGAAGAGGGCTGTTCCTGGGATCCTATCCTATTACTCCGGCATCCGAGATATTGCAGGAACTGGCAAAAATGAAAAAACTTGGTGCAATAACTTTCCAGGGTGAGGATGAAATTGCCAGTGTCTGCGCAGCTATTGGAGCTTCATTTGCAGGTAAGCTGGGGGTTACTTCAACATCTGGCCCGGGCCTTGCTCTTAAGGGAGAAGGTATAGGACTGGCTGTAATTACCGAACTGCCGCTTGTTGTTGTTGATGTCCAGAGAGGAGGACCTTCAACAGGATTGCCAACAAAAACCGAGCAGTCTGACCTGATGCAGGCTTTGTACGGACGGCATGGAGAAAGCCCTTGCATTGTCATTGCAGCATCAACACCTGCAAATTGCTTTGATTTTGCTTACGAAGCAGCACGACTGGCAATTGAACATATGACGCCGGTTATCCTGCTGACTGACGGCTACCTTGCTAATGGATCAGAATTATGGAAAATTCCCAGTGTCAACGAACTGCCCGATATATTCGCGCCATTGGTTAAAGATAATGACCCTTCGTATCAACCCTATGATCGTGATCCTGTACGACTGGCGCGATACTGGGCTGTACCCGGACAAAAAGGACTAAGGCATAGAATAGGAGGCCTCGAAAAAACCGATGTTACAGGTGAAGTATCTTATGATCCCTTTAATCATGAGATAATGACAATTACAAGAGATGAAAAAGTGAAACGCGTAGCCAATAGGATACCAAAACAAAAAGTTGAAGGCAAGAAGAGTGGCGATCTGCTTGTTGTGGGATGGGGCGGCACCTACGGTGCTTTGAAAACTGCAGTTAACGAATTACAGAAAGAAAATAAGAATGTAAGCCTCATCCAGTTTAACTATATCAATCCCCTGCCTTTAAATGTTGAGGAAATCCTTGGCAGTTTTAAAAAAATTGTTGTGTGTGAATTAAATCTTGGCCAGATGGCAAATTACCTCAGGTCAAAATTACCCCGGTTCACTTATTTGCAGTTTAATAAGATACAGGGACTGCCATTCTTTATATCTGAGCTGAAACATAAGTTTAATGAAATTTTGGAGGATATCTGATATGACATACGAGATCAAAAATATTAAACGTGCAGATTCGGAATTTGAACTGCTGGGTCCTGTTAAATGGTGCGCCGGTTGTGGTGGCCATGCCGTTCTCTCTGCTGTGCAAAAAGCATTGCCGGAAACAGGAATAAAGAAAGAAAATGTTGTGTTTGTCTCAGGAATAGGCTGCTCCTCAAGATTTCCATATTATATTAATACCTACGGATTTCATAGCCTGCACGGAAGAGCATTTGCCATTGCTTCAGGAATTAAAGTCTCAAACCCGAATTTAAGCGTATGGGTAGTAACAGGTGACGGCGATTCAATGGCAATTGGAGGAAATCATTTTATTCATATACTGAGAAGAAATATCAATGTGAATATTTTATTGTTTAATAATAAAATATACGGACTGACAAAAGGACAGTACTCACCAACTACTCCAAAAGGAAGCATAACAAGAAGCTCACCTGATGGTACTATCGAAAATCCTTTTCTTCCCGGTGAGCTGGCTATGGGCGCTAATGCAACATTCTACGCAAGAGTGGTTGATACTAATCCGAAAATGATGCGTGAAGTGATAATTGAAGCTGCCAAACATAAAGGAACATCCCTTGTGGAGATTCTTCAAAATTGTGTGATCTTCAATAATGAGGTGCATTCTGAAATTACCGGCAAAGATGTAAGAGAAGATAACCAGATATACCTGGAACACGGACAGCCTATGATCTTCGGAAAGAACAGAGACAAAGGGCTGATCCAGAGAGGTTCGAAATTTATCGTTGTGAGAATAGGAAAAAACGGAGTAACAAAAGATGATATTCTTATACATGATGCACATAATCCTGATGATACAAGAGCTTATATGCTGTCAAGAATGACTTTGCCCAATTACCCTATGGCAATGGGAATAATAAGAGCATGGAAAAGCACTGTCTATGAAGGTACATTACACAAACAGATAAGAGAAGCACAAAAAACAAGTAAAATAAAATCTGTTGATGATTTATTAACAAGCGGCAACACTTTTAATATTCAATAACTTTCCGGTGCAGCTGTTATAACATTTAGTTTTCAAAGGACTTCCTGCACACTGTAAACTCCAAATAATATTCTGTTGGTTAATATCAGGGTCTTGAAATTGAATGTTTATTCCCTTATATTTATTGCCAGTTAATGTTAGTTAATGCAAGATAAATACCGGTAAATGAAAGTAATCCTTTTTATAGCCCTTATTTCCATGTTCTCAGATTTATGCGGCCAATGGACAGTTAATGTCTGTCCTCAGAAAATTAAGGGATGGACGGGCAGCATAAGAAATCTTGATGTAACATATGATAAATTTGACGGTGAAATACTTGTAGGTAAAGGATCATTTTACAGCTTTTTCAGGGGATATGCAGTGTTTGATATCTCAAATGTGCCTGATGATGCTATTATAAAAAATATTAAACTGCATCTGATAACCTGCAGGGTCCCGGAGCGCTTATCCATACCTGTGGAAATCACAAAGCTTACAGTCAATCCCCGTCAGGCAAGCCTTGAGGATATATACAATTCAGTGAATAGCAATGTCCTGCTTGGACCTGTTGATGATTACCTGAAGGTAAAAGGTGAAAATATTATCGATTTGAATGAAACAGCAAATGAGGATTTGCAGTCGCATTTAAAAAAAGACTGGTGGGCTATAGGTTTGCGCCAGGCAGATGATGGCTTGAATAATTCCAGGACCGTGGGAAAATTTGAAGGATATAACTGCACTGACTCTGCTGCGCCTGTGTGTTGCATTACCTATTTACTGGAGTACAAACGTAAATACTTCGAAGGACGAAAAGTAACCTATACAAAAGAGTTGACTTTTCAGAATGCTGATATAACTATCGAATATTGGGATCATATGAAAGTTGACGGGGATATAATCTCCTTATATTTAAACGGAAATGAGGTAGTTTCTAAATATACACTGAAAAAGGAAAGAGAAAGAACTGAAATAAGGCTTAGGACTGATATACCTAATGATTTATTTCTCTTTGCCCATAATGAGGGCATGAACCCGCCCAATACAGTATCAATAAAAATTTCAGACGGTGTTACTTCACAAAATTTTATCCTTGAATCAGATCTTAACAGTTGTGAAGCTGTTTTAATAAAGGTTAGGTAAATATTAGATCATTTGGTTTTTTGTATAATACTGTTCCACAACGCATCTTCTTCAGGAGGATCAGCAATGATCCTTACCTGTATTTTCTTTACCGGATGCTCAAAAATAATTTCCCGTGAATGAAGGTGAATGCTCCCGTTTTCATTGGATCTTGGAAATCCGTATTTTAAATCCCCCTTTACCGGACAATTGATATGTGAAAGCTGCGCCCTGATCTGATGATGCCTGCCGGTTATCAGATTTATTTCCAGCAGATAATAATTGTCTAACTTTCTGATTATTTGATATTCAAGCCTGGCTTCCCTGGCTCCGGCTACAGGTCGGTTATAACAGTAAGATTTATTCTGTTTCTGGTTCTTAACCATGTAATTTAACAAAGTATCCCGGTCTTTAGGTGGTTTGTTTTTAACAACTGCCCAGTATTTTTTGCCAATTATATTCTCACGAAGCATACTGTTTAAACGGCTGAGCGCCTTGCTTGTCCTCGCGAATAATATTGCACCGCTCACAGGACGGTCGATACGATGTACTACTCCGAGAAAAACCTCGCCTGGTTTGTTATATTTTTTTTTGATATACTCTTTTAACTTGTCATCTAAGGCCTGATCTCCGGTAATATCTTTCTGGACAAGGTCATTAACAAATTTATTTACAGCGATAATATGATTGTCTTCATAAAGGATGTTAAGAGGCTTGCTCATTATCAGTATTGTTCCTTCTCGTTCGGAAAATCCAGGTTTTTGATATCATCAATATAATTAGTGACGGCTTTTGTTATTTCAAGGTACAGGTTATGGTACCTGCGCAGAAACCTTGGAGAGAATTCCTGTGTGATCCCAAGCATATCATGCAGTACAAGGACCTGCCCGTCAACTTCCCCTCCGGCACCAATGCCGATTACAGGTATCCTTGCTTTCTTAGCTACCTTGCCCGCCAGTTTTGCAGGTATTTTTTCCAGCACTATGCCGAAACATCCCGTATCCTCAAGTATCTTAGCATCACTGATAAGCTTTTGCGCTTCATCCTCGTCGGTAGCCCTTACAATGTATGTGCCGAATTTGTGTATTGACTGCGGAGTTAATCCAAGATGACCCATAACAGGTATTCCTGCTGATAAAATTCTGGCAATAGACTCCTGGATCTCTTCTCCCCCTTCCATTTTTACAGCGTGCGCACCCGTTTCTTTCATAATTTTTATTGCTGATGCCAGTGCTTCGATAGGATTACCCTGGTATGTTCCAAAAGGCATGTCTACTATTACCAGTGCTCTTTTTACAGCCCTGACAACTGATGAGGCATGGTAAATCATTTCATTGAGAGTTATCGGTACAGTTGTTTCATGTCCGGCCATAACGTTCGAAGCAGAGTCTCCAACCAAGATAACATCTATACCCGCCCTGTCAATTATCTTAGCTATTGAATAATCATATGCTGTAAGCATAGCGATCTTTTCTCCGGCAGACTTCATCTCCTGTAATACATGAGTGGTAATTCTTTTTGGCTTGTCCTTTAAACCCATACTATCAGTATTTATATTTTAAGCTGCAAAGTTTATAAATAAATTTGAACCTGCTGTTGTTATTAGCATTTAATTTTAAAGATAAACATGAAATGCTGTCTTTTTGTCACAGTATTTTATAATTATTACTTTTAATACCGTATTATTCGGGAAAATATGGCAGAAAAGCATCGTGGCATAATCATTGTCAAAAAAACAATAATTCAATTATAAATATTATTAATAAAATTAAAAATAATGGGTAAAATTATTGGAATAGACCTTGGTACTACAAATTCCTGTGTATCGGTAATGGAGGGAAATGAGCCGGTAGTAATTCCTAACAGCGAAGGTAAGCGTACTACACCATCAATAGTAGCATTTATCGATAACGGGGAAAGAAAAGTTGGTGATCCTGCCAAACGACAGGCAATCACTAATCCAAAAAGGACTGTTTTTTCAATCAAGCGGTTTATGGGTGAGAAATATGATAAGCTTGATACGGAAATAAAAAGAGTGCCGTATAAAGTAATTAAAGGTGATAATAACACTCCAAGAGTTCAGATAGACGACAGAAAATATACACCCCAGGAACTTTCTGCAATGATTCTTCAAAAAATGAAGAAGACTGCTGAAGATTATCTTGGGCAGGAAGTTACTGATGCAGTTATTACTGTCCCGGCGTACTTCAGTGATTCTCAGCGTCAGGCTACAAAAGAAGCCGGAGAAATAGCCGGACTGGTAGTAAAGAGAATAATCAATGAACCAACGGCAGCTTCACTTGCTTATGGACTCGATAAAAGGAATAAGGATATGAAAATAGCTGTTTTTGACCTTGGAGGAGGAACATTTGATATATCAATACTTGAGCTGGGAGATGGTGTGTTTGAGGTAAAATCCACAAATGGTAATACCCACCTGGGGGGCGACGACTTTGATCAGGAAGTTATTGACTGGCTGGCAGATGAATTTAAGAAAGATGAAGGACTGGATTTAAGAAAAGATCCTATGGCCATGCAGCGCCTCAAAGAAGCTGCTGAAAAAGCTAAAATTGAACTTTCAAGCTCAACAAGCACAGAAATAAATTTACCTTATATAATGCCTGTTGACGGCATACCAAAACACCTTGTAAAAACTCTTACCAGGGCGAAGCTTGAGAGCCTTACGGATAAGCTGATCAATGCAACAATAGAACCCTGCAAAAAAGCCCTGAAAGATTCCGGGTTCAGTGCTTCAGACATAAATGAAGTGATCCTGGTAGGAGGAGCAACACGTATGCCCGCAATTCAGGACGTTGTTGAAAAGTTTTTTGGTAAAAAACCATCAAAAGGCGTGAACCCTGATGAAGTAGTTGCAGTAGGTGCTGCAATACAGGGAGGAGTGCTCACAGGTGAAGTAAAAGACGTGCTGCTGCTGGATGTTACTCCATTATCATTAGGTATTGAAACTTTGGGAGGCGTAATGACAAAGCTTATCGAAGCTAATACAACTATTCCTACTAAAAAGACCGAAACATTTACCACAGCAGCTGATAACCAGCCATCAGTAGAAATACATGTGTTACAGGGTGAGAGACCCATGGCAGCAGGTAATAAAACCATAGGAAAATTCCACCTGGATGGCCTGCCTCCCGCACCAAGAGGAATACCTCAAATTGAAGTGACATTCGATATAGATGCAAATGGTATATTAAATGTATCAGCAAAAGATAAAGGTACAGGTAAAGAACAGAGCATAAGAATTGAAGCATCCTCAGGCCTCACTGATGAAGAAATAGAAAGAATGAAACAGGAAGCTAAAGCACATGAAGAGGAAGATAAAAAACAACGCGAAAG
This sequence comes from uncultured Bacteroidales bacterium, assembly GCA_964518655.1. GTDB lineage: Bacteria > Bacteroidota > Bacteroidia > Bacteroidales > UBA10428. Next base: position 7,126 of record CAZFHF010000129.1, read on the forward strand.
CATAGATAAACTAAATACTGCAGATAGTATGATATTCCAGACTGAGAAACAGATTAAAGAGTTTGGTGATAAACTGCCGCCCGAAAAGAAAGAACCTATAGAGAAAGCTTTAGCTAACCTTAAGGAAGCACATAAGAACAAGGATATTGAAGCTATTGATAAGGCTATGGCAGAACTAAACTCTTTCTGGCAGCAAGCATCAGAAGAAATGTACAAAGCAGGACAAACAGCCGAACAAACTGCAGGCAACGATAAATCAGATGAATCATCAAAGAAAGATAAAGGCTCTAAAGGAGACGACGAGGAAGTGACAGATGTTGATTTTGAAGAAGTGAAATAACAAAGAATAAAAAATTCAGATATAAAGCCCCGGCTGCGGGGCTTTTTTAGTTTAATATTATATGCCCGTTTAAATTTTGTTATTTGAGCTAGCTGTCATATATTTATATCTGATGAATAAACAACCTTTGTTGTGAAAGGGCCATTAAAAATATCAAGATGATGAAAAATGTGCTTATCGTTGTAATTCTTGCCATATATCCTGGTGTAACTTTTGTGCAAACTTATTCCGAGATAAATGATACCCTTTTTAATCAGGTGGATGAAAAAGGATTGAAACAGGGTTGCTGGAAAAAATATTATGATAATGGCAATTTGAAATATACCGGTTTCTTCATAGATGACAAACCTGTGGGGGAATTAAAAAGATATTTTGAAAGCGGCAGTTTAAAGGCAATAATGCATTTTGACAGCTCACGTAATTATTCAGAAGTAACAATATTTTATGAGGATGAAACACTGGCAGCTCATGGATATTACAACGGGACCAGGAAAGATAGCCTGTGGCAGTATTATAGCTATTACGATAAAACACTTATATCAGATGAAATATATACTAAAGGGATAAAAAACGGACTATCATGTAAATATTATTCCAATGGTAATGTTACAGAAAAAACTGAATGGAAGAATAATATTAAAAATGGTGCCTGGGAGCAATATTATCAGGATAATTCGTTAAGGCTGAAGGGACAGTTTATCAATGGTGAACTTTCAGGTGCCTATGTTGTTTATTATCCAAACGGTCATGTTCAGGTTAAAGGCAATTATCATGAAGATAAAAGACATGGTAAGTGGATGTTTTATAATGAGAATGATAGTGTGGAATTAGAATTAAATTAT
>CAZFHF010000130.1:0-8297 GCA_964518655.1 uncultured Bacteroidales bacterium
TGATTAATGTATTAAACCAAAAAACTCAAAGAAAATGAAAACACTTATTAAATATTTGCTTCTTTTGATAATCCCGCTGTTTATCGCCGGAGTGCTTTTTATTTCATGTGAAAAAAAGGATGAAGGAGGCAAACCAACCATAAGTTATATCAGAACAACAGGTAATGCCGACTCGGTTATCACCTCAGCTGCCAAGGGAAGCCTTATTGCTATCATTGGGACGAACCTCGGGGGTGCTGTTGAAATGTGGTTCAATGACCGGGAAGCCAATCTGAATCCCACATATATTACCGACAAAAGCATACTTGTTACGGTGCCATCCTCAGAGCCGGATTCGATAACTAACAAGCTTAAGATTAAATTCGATGACGGTTACGAACTGATCCATGATTTCGGACTTGATCCCTCGGGACCTGAAATCTATGCTATAAAATGTGAATATGTCCCTGCCGGAGGAACAGTTTATTTAACCGGTGAATTCTTCTATGAGCCGGCAAGAGTTATATTCCCGGGTGATGTCGACGGAACGATAACTTCATTAACACAGCAAAGCATTGAAGTAACAGTTCCTGAAGGTGCTACTTTTGGCCCGCTGAGGGTGCAGACTAACTTTGGTATTGCAACATCTGACTTCATGTTTCGGGATACAACAAACATTATAATGGATTTTGATTCACTGCTTCATGAAACATGGACGGCTCCTACTGTTCATGCTGACTCAATGCCTGACCCGGCGCCATGCTCAGGTGATTATGTTACTATAATATCTGACCAGGTCGGAGCCTGGGACTGGGAAAACTCCCTGGCAATAATGTACTGGGCAGAGTCAAAGGGAAGAGACGTTCCCCTTGCCGAAGGCCTCGTGAGTGAACTAATCTTCCGCTTTGAAGCGAATGTTCCGATACCATGGTATAATGTTAGAATGGAAATTTATATGACCATATACGGAAACGGCCATGGCCGTGATTCCAGTCCGACTCCTTCTCATGCAAGGTGGATGCCATGGCTCGACGGCCCGTATACTACTGACGGCTGGATAACAGTGTCTATTCCACTGTCAGAATTCACATTCCACAAAGATGATTCGGAAACTATTGAAGAAGGTTCCAATCCTCTTACTAATTTAACAAACAAAACAAATTTAACAATGATGGTATTCGGCCCAAACGATGGAGAGCGATATCCGGTTAAAATATGCATCGACAATGTTCGTATTGTGCCTAAACCATAAATTAAAATATCAGTAGTATTTTCAATTTAAGTTTATAATATGTCCGTAGTCTGATGGCTGCGGACATATTGTTTCTAAAAGAATAATTATTATAAACAAGCAGTATCTAATGTAATTTAAAATATTCTTATTATGAGCTATATTATTAGTTTGTTTTTGAATGTTCTTATTTATATTTTAGAGGTGTTAAATTAATTATGGAACGAGTTTTAAATCCCCACATATCAGTTGATTGTGTTATATTCGGATTTGATAACAATAAACTGAAAGTATTGCTGGTAAACAGAAATTCCAAGAGTAATCCCTTTAAAACAAGCAATAAATTAAAATTACCCGGTGATTTAATAATAAGAATGGAGATTCTTAATGAATCAGCAAGGCGTATCCTAAAGGAATTCACCGGCCTGGAAAATATCTACCTTAAGCAGTTTGGGGTGTTTGATAAACCTGACAGACTGAGCCCTGAAGAAGACCTTAACTGGCTCAAGGATACCTCTGGCCTGGCAGATATTGACAGGGTTGTTACAATAGCTTATTACTCGTTGATTAAACTTAATATGAGCCGCCGGACAAAATTATCCATCGAGTATGATGCAAAATGGTATCCTGTGGAGAATATCCCGGAACTGATATTTGATCATAACAAAATTCTTAAATACGGCTTGCTGACCCTGCAGAAGGAATTCCTTACAGAGCCCTTATGTTTTGAACTTCTCCCGACAAAATTTACACTTAATCAACTACAGAAGATATATGAAGTGATACTTGGATTTGAGCTGGATAACAGAAACTTTAGAAAGAAAATTAATAAACTCGAATATATTATCTCTCTAAATGAAAAACAAACCGGTGTAACGCATAAACCTGCGAGATTATATATATTTGACAGGAAAATATTTAATGAAAATGATATAAATAAGGTCCATACAGGATTTGTTGTATAACTTCAAGACAGAATAAATTAATTTATAATTATAAAATCAGAAATAAAACATGTATCTATTAGGATTTGATGTAGGAAGCTCATCAGTAAAAGCCAGCTTAATTGAAGCAGGTACAGGAAAATGTGCAGGAACTTCATTCTACCCCAAAAAAGAGATGAGTATGATTGCAAAACAGCCGGAATGGGCGGAGCAGGATCCGCAAATGTGGTGGGACAACCTGAAACTGGCATTAAAAGATGTCCTTAATGAATCCGGGGTCAAACCGGATGATATAAAAAGCATAGGTATTTCATATCAGATGCACGGACTGGTGGTAGTTGATAAACAACTTAAGGTGCTGAGGCCTTCAATAATATGGTGCGACAGCCGTGCAGTACCAATAGGCAATAAAGCTTTTAATGAGATAGGAAATAAAAAATGCCTGGAGAATCTTCTTAATTCACCCGGAAATTTCACTGCTACAAAACTTAAATGGGTAAAAAATAATGAGCCGGAAATATACGATCAAATATATAAAATTATGCTTCCCGGTGATTATATTGCAATGAGGCTTACAGGAGAAATAAAAACAACTGTTTCGGGCATATCAGAAGCTATTCTTTGGAATTTCAGGAAAAATGAACCTGCAGATTTTGTATTTGACAACTTGGGAATAAGCCGGGAATTAATCCCTGATGTGGTGGATACTTTTTCAATACAGGGTTACCTGTCAAAAGAAACTGCAAATGAATTAGGTTTATCTACAGGAACAACAGTAAGCTATCGTGCCGGAGACCAGCCTAATAATGCATTCTCACTGAATGTGCTGAATCCCGGTGAGATTGCTGCCACTGCAGGCACTTCAGGAGTTATATATGGTATAAGTGATGAAATTAAATATGAACCAAAATCCAGGGTAAATACTTTCGCTCATATAAATCATACAGCAGATAAACCCCGCTTAGGTGTTCTTTTATGCGTAAGCGGTACAGGAATCCTGAATTCATGGCTTAAACATCATGTTGCAAATGGCATAGACTATGATGAAATGAACCGCCTGGCAGCAAATGTGCCTATCGGAAGCGATAATTTATATATCCTGCCCTTTGGCAATGGAGCCGAACGGTTGCTGATGAATAAAAATATCGGCAGTACATTTACTAACATAAATTTCAATATACATACCAAAGAACACCTTTTGCGTGCAGCCCAGGAAGGTATAGTCTTTTCAATAAAATTCGGACTGGATATTATGGAAAATATAGGTATAAAACCTAAAATAGTCCGCGCAGGACATGCCAATATGTTCCTGAGTGAGATCTTCAGAAATACACTGTCAGGGATCACAGGAGCCTCAATAGAACTATATGATACTGATGGTTCAATTGGAGCTGCAAGAGGAGCGGGTGTTGGCTCAAAAGTGTACGGTTCGTATGAAGAAGCTTTCAGTAACCTGAATAAAATTGCAGAAATAGAACCGGATATTAAAAACCGCCAGCTTTACATTGATGCTTATAATAAATGGCTGGAAGTACTGGAACAAAAAATAGCATAAACCAAGCCCGGGGTTCTTGTACTTTATAGCGGCAATAAATTACGGGCTGAACAAAAATATAACTTTATTGTTACCAATAGGTAATTAATTGTTAATAAAAGTTAACGTATTTTTTACGTTTAGCTTTTGATATTAATCATTTATTCATATTTTTGAGCTTTTATTTTATTTACTTTGTTATAATCAGCAAGTGTATAATATCCTGGCATTTAAATATTAATAGAAAAAATAAATAACCAAATAAATAAATATGGATTATACAACAGGCAAAAAAGAATTTTTTCCGGGAATCGGGAAGATAAAATATGAAGGAAAGGAATCGAGGAATCCTTTAGCATACAGGTATTATGACGAGAATAAGGTAATTGGAGGCAAGACCATGAAAGAATATTTCAGGTTTGCAATGGCTTACTGGCACACATTGTGCGGAACCGGTGGTGATCCGTTTGGTCCGGCAGGAACAAAGGATTTTCCCTGGGATGAAAAAAATGATCCTATTGAAAAAGCCAAAGATAAAATGGATGCTGCATTTGAGTTTATGACAAAAATGGGCATTCCTTTCTATTGTTTTCATGATTTTGATTTGGTATCTGAAGGCAATTCAATTGCAGAATCTGAAGCACGGATTCAAAAAATGGTTGAATATGCAAAAGAAAAGCAGAAAGCTTCTGGTGTAAAGCTGTTGTGGGGTACGGCCAATGTCTTTACGCATGCCAGGTATATGAACGGCGCATCTACAAATCCTGATTTTAATGTTGTTTGCCATGCAGGTACTCAGGTTAAGAATGCTATTGATGCAACAATAGAGCTTGGCGGTGAAAACTATGTTTTCTGGGGCGGGCGTGAAGGATATATGTCATTGCTAAACACAAACATGAAGAGGGAAAAAGAACATCTGGCAAGATTCCTGACTATGGCAAAGGATTATGGACGAAAGCAGGGATTTAAGGGTACATTTTTAATTGAGCCAAAACCTATGGAACCTACCAAACATCAATATGATTTTGATACTGAAACGGTCATTGGATTTCTTAAAAATTACGGGCTGGCCGGAGATTTTAAGTTAAATATCGAGGTTAATCATGCAACACTTGCAGGACATACTTTTCAACATGAACTTCAATGTGCTGCCGATGCAGGGCTCCTGGGAAGCATTGATGCCAACAGGGGCGATTATCAAAATGGATGGGATACCGACCAGTTTCCCATTAACATTTATGAATTAGTAGAAACGATGCTTGTTATTATAGAAGCAGGGGGATTTACTAAAGGTGGAATAAATTTTGATGCCAAAACCAGAAGGCAGTCAACAGACCTGGAAGATATTTTTATTGCACATATTGCCGGTATGGATTCATTTGCCAGGGCAATGCTTATTGCAAATGAAATACTGGAAAAATCAGATTATAAAAAGATGAGAAAACAACGTTATGCCTCATTTGACAGTGGTGATGGCAAAGCATTTGAAGAAGGCAAGCTCAGTCTTGAAAAATTGCGGGAACTTGCAATTAAATACGGGGAGCCAAAACAAATAAGTGCTAAACAGGAGTTATATGAAGCTATTATAAATCAGTATATATAGAGTAATATTTTTCATAAGTGTTTGTTTCAAAAAAAGCGCTCTTCATGAGCGCTTTTTTTTAATCCCTCACCTGTCTTTTGATAACTGATTTTGCGGGATTAAATATCCTTCTGAGCAAGCTCATGTCCTCAGTGATAATCTCAGCCATTCCCGGCATTTCCTGCTGAAATTCTATTTTATTGCCATAATTTGTTACCATACCATTTGTTAATTTTACCTCAGCAGTATAAAAACTCATATCAGGAACAAGAGAAATTGATGTGACTTCACCTCTGACCATGCCAAATTCCATATGAGGATAACTGGCGAATTTTATATTTACCTTTTGTCCCTTCTTTACTTTACCTGCTCCCTCCACTGATAAGTTTATTTTTCCAACAATATCACCTGTTGCCTGGGGTAAAACCGTTAACACTGTTTCCCCCTCACTAACATTCTGATTTTCGCTCCAAAACTTATTGAAGGTTACAATACCATCAACAGGTGTGACTAAAATATATTTTTGTTTCCAGATGTCAATTTCAGCAATCAGCCTGTCAAATGTCTCAAATAAAATATGTTGTTTTTCACTTTTTTCATTGTCGTAATCAAGCTCCATATCCAGGATTTTCTGATTAAGCTCTTCAATTTTAATCTTAGCTGCAGCAAGCTCAGTATGTGTATTCTTATATGCATATTCCTTTTTAAGCAGGTTGCTTTCTGATTTTTCAAAATCCGATGATGACAAGACACCTTTCTTGAATAAGATCGAATCTCTTGCAAACTGCTTACCTGCAAGTTCCAGTTCACGCTTTAAAACCACTGACTGTTCATTAAGCCGGGAATAGAAAATATCATATTTATTAAGTTCTTTTCTTATACCATTTATTTTTTTCTGATGATAGTTTATGGTTATGAACTTCAGGTAATCCTGGTAACTCTTAAGGAATGATGCAAAATACGATTGTATCTCTCCCAGCGAATAGCTTTTCTCTATTTTTAAAAATTTCTCATTTTCAGTATTTATTTTAAAATCCCTGAGCTTTTCTTCAATCTCAATAATATCATCATAATCAGCTGCTGATTCGATAAGGACAATATGGTCACCTGCACTGACTTCCTGATTATCTTCAGTAAAAAGTCTGATAATTTTTCCATTGGTCTTGGCCACTAACTTAGCTGGTGGATTCTTAGTAGTAAGGATTATAGTTGACAGCTGAATTTCAGGATATTTAAATAATCCACTGCCTATAATTAAAAGAATAATAATAACAAATATCACTGACGTTCCCCATCGGATGATCCACCTGGGTACCTGTCCCAGAATTTCCTTTACTTCATCACTTCTAATCTCAATTTTTTCTGCTGCCAGCTGTTCTTTCTTTGTTAACATAACTAAAAATTTAAGCTATGATGTCAATTGCTTATATACCCAACTCAAGTTGATTTCTTACCAGATGATAATATGCGCCTTTCTTTTTTGTCAGTTCTTCATGCCTGCCCTGTTCAACAATCTTACCGCTTTCCAGCACAACAATATTATCAGCATTCTTTACCGTACTTAAACGGTGTGCAACAATAACTACTGTGCGTCCTTTAAAAAATTCCTCAAGATTATTAAGTATTATTTTCTCATTATTTGCATCAAGTGCATTAGTAGCTTCATCAAGAAAAATATAGTAAGGGTCTTTATATATAACACGTGCAATTAATATACGTTGATGCTGCCCCTGGCTCAACTGTATTCCTTCAGCTCCTATTTTTGTATTGTAACTCAAGGGCAGCGATTCAATAAGATCCTGAATATTAGACATCTTAACTGCATAAAGCAGTCTCTGCTTATCAATAATTTCATCAGACACAGCAATATTTCTGGCTATAGTATCAGAAAAAATAAAACCGTCCTGCATCACAACACCACAGTTTTGCCTCCAGTACCTGTGACTCAGATTTCTGAGATTCAGGTCACCTATTTTTATATAACCTTTTGTCAGCGGATAAAATCCCAGTAAAAGCTTGATCAGCGTAGTTTTACCACTCCCGCTTGTACCAACAATTGCGGTAATTTTATTCTTTTCAATATGAAGGTCGATATCCTTTAATGCAAAAGGGGAGTGTGGCCCTTCATACTGAAACGATAAATCTGATACAACAATATCCCTTATTTCAGGCAGCTCTCTGACAAATGTATTATCCACCGGCTCCTCATCATGCTTATTATGTATTTCACCCAAACGCTCAAGACTGATTTTTGCATCCTGTGTTGTGTGGAAAAACTCTATCATTTGTTCCAGTGGCCCGCTTAACTGACCAAGAATATATGATATCGCAACCAGTGTCCCGAGTGTTAAATGTCCGTGTATAACCTGAAATGCAGCAAAAATAATTATAAGAACATTTTTTATCTCATTAAAAAATAATGCTCCAACCTGCTGATACTGATGAAGTGTCAGGCTTTTAATATTTATTCTGAAGATGCTTGCCTGAATACTCTCCCACTCCCATCTTTTCTGCTTTTCACAATTATTGAGTTTTATCTCCTGCATCCCTGTTATGAGTTGAATAATATTACTCTGGTTGCTTGACAGCTGGGTAAACCTCTTATTGTCCAGGTCTCTCCTCTTCCTCATAAACAAAGAGACCCATCCTATATATAACATGCTGCCAATAATAAAAATGAGGAATATCTTAATACTGAAAATTGCCAGTACAATTCCCAGTATAATAAGACTTATAAAAGCCAGAAAAAGATTTAAAAGGGTAATTGTAAGGAATGTTTCAATCCTTTTATGATCACCTATTCGCTGAATTAAATCACCTATCATCTTGGTATCAAAAAATGAAACAGGAAGCTTCATAAGCTTGATAAGAAAATCAGATATAAGAAAGATATTTGTTCGTGTTCCAAGGTGAAGCAGTATCCAGTTTCGAATAAAATCAACTGCCACTCTTCCAACAATCAATACTATCCAGGTTATGAATACAACATGCATAAATGATATATCTTCAAGAAAAACACCTTTATCA
>CAZFHF010000131.1:0-8175 GCA_964518655.1 uncultured Bacteroidales bacterium
CCAGCCAGTTCTTATCTTCTTTCGTTAGCTCGTCAATGAATTCCCTGCCAAACAATTTGGCGGAAATCCAACTGTTAAATTCATCTTTTGATTTAATATTCTCTAACTCTTGAAAGTTTTGCAGCAACTCATTTCTTAAAGGAATAATCTTTCGGGAATTATACTTAGTTGAGCCAAAATAATCATAAAGCTTATTAGCATTTTCAAAGCAACTGGTAAATAAATTGAAGACATTACTGTCAAGATATTTTGATTCTGTATCACACCTTTTGTAATTGTTATTATCACCTGTTATGTTCAGCTCAACAAAATTCAGGTTATCGGCGTTAAAAAGTTCTATCTTCATATCAAGGGCTTATTTATATTCAATAATAATGTAAATAAATATATTAATTCTTCATCAAATTCCAAAATTATAAGTAACAGCTAAGAAATTGTATTATTTTTATTATTATTTGCATGACTTTTCAGATTATTTTGAAAATTACAGATTAAAAGCGAAGCAAAGATGAATAATATTGATGAGTTTAAAGGTGAAGCACACAAATTTATTGAATGGATTGCTGAATATTATAAAAATATTGAGAAATATCCTGTAAAGCCTGATATAGAACCTTACCAGATATACAGGAAATTACCTGCTGATCCGCCTGATAATGGAGAACCTGTTGATAAGATTTTCGAAGATTTCAATAAAATAATTTTACCTGGTATAACACACTGGCAAAGTCCCGGATTCTTTGCCTATTTTCCTGCAAATTCAAGCTTTCCGTCACTGCTGGCTGAAATGCTCACTGCGGCATTAGGTGCTCAATGTATGAAATGGGATACTTCACCTGCTGCAGCTGAATTGGAAGAACTGGTGATGAACTGGCTGAAAAATATGCTTGGACTGCCGGATTACTTTCATGGAGTGATACAGGATTCAGCTTCAACATCAACCCTGGTTGCATTATTAACTGCAAGGGAGAAACTGACAGGATATAAGATTAATGACAGGGGATTTGAAATGTCCGGCACATACAGGGTTTATTGTTCCGAAGAAGCTCATTCTTCTGTTGATAAAGCAGTTAAAATTGCCGGAATAGGAAGCAGGAACCTTATTAAGATCCCGACAGGGGAGCTTTTTGGTATGAAGCCCGATATATTAAGGAACAGGATTGATAAAGATGTTAAGGCAGGAAAAAAACCTTTGTTTGTAGTGGCAACATTCGGAACAACAAGCTCAACAGCCCTGGATCCTATTGAGGAAGTCGGGGAAATATGTAAGAAGAATAAAATATGGCTGCACGTTGACGCTGCCTATGCAGGATCTGCATTGATCCTGCAGGAGTACAGAAAGATGCTGAAAGGCCTGGAAAATATTGACAGCTTTGTTGTAAATCCCCATAAATGGCTTTTTACTAACTTTGATTGTTCAGCATACTTTGTCAGGGATAAAGAATCACTGATTCATACATTCCAGGTTGTTCCCGAATACCTGAAGTCAGGAAACATCGGGAGAGTAAATGATTACAGCAACTGGGGAATTCAACTGGGAAGGAGATTCAGAGCATTGAAATTATGGTTTGTGATAAGAAATTTCGGAGTTAAAGGACTGCAGGAAAAACTTAAAAAGCATATTTCACTGGCTTCTTATTTTAAGCAATTAATAATTGATGATAAGGATTTTGAACTTGTGACACCAGTTAATTTTAATGTTGTTTGTTTTCGTTATAAGCCTGAAGATATCTTATGCCATGAAACATTGAACAGGATGAATGAAAATTTATTGAACACTGCAAACAATACAGGAAAAATGTATATCACACATACAAAGTTAAAAGGGATATATACTCTGAGAATGGTTATTGGTCAGACTAATGTTGAAAAAAAGCATGTGGATCAGGCTTGGAAAATAATAAAGGAAGAAGCATATAAAATCAAAAAATAGTAACTGTTTTTTTTTAATATTATAGCAAACAATTGAAAAGCAAAGCAAGAGCATCATTAGCTGAATTATTTAAAGAGTGGTCAGGAAAAAATCCTGAAAATATTATTCAATTGCCACCTACAACTTCGGGCAGGGAATATTTCAGGCTTGAGGCGGGCAGTACTACTGCGGTAGGTGCATATAATAATAACAAAAGGGAGAATAATGCATTTATTTACCTTTCCAATCATCTTCGTAAACATAAAGTCAATGTACCTGAAATATACAGGGTAAATAATAATAAAAACATATACCTGATTGAAGATTTAGGAAATATCACTCTTAAAAAACAATTGGATGCTATTGAAGATAAAGAATTATTTTACCGCTCAGCAGGCAAATTATATAAAAAAGTAATTGACGAAATGCCGCGTATCCAGGTTAATGCATCCAGAGATTTGGATTTTAGTATTTGCTATCCCAGGCATGAGTTTGATTATCAAAGTATAATGTGGGATATGAATTATTTCAAGTACTACTTCCTGAAACTGGCGAAAATTAACTTTGATGAGCAATACCTTGAGGAAGATTTTAAAACACTAGCGCGGTATTTGTTGGATGCTGAAAGTAATTATTTCCTTTACAGGGATTTGCAATCAAGGAACATAATGATAAAAAATAATAATATTTATTTCATCGATTATCAGGGAGGAAGAAAAGGAGCCCTGCAGTATGATCTTGCATCATTGCTCTTTGAAGCCAAAACAAACCTGCCATATAAGCTCAGGGAAGAATTACTGAATTATTATATTACTGTTAACTCCGAAAGAAAGGACTTCAATTCAAAGGAATTTTTAAGATATTATCCCGCATATATAATGATCAGGATGATGCAGGCAATGGGAGCATACGGTTACAGAGGATATTTTGAGCGTAAAGCCTTTTATCTGCAAAGCATACCATATGCTGTCAGGAGCTTGAACTGGCTATTAATAAACAAAAAGCTCGAACTAAAATTACCTGAATTATCAGCTTGTTTTAAACAAATAGTAAATTCAGAACTCCTCGATGCATACGTGAATAATCAAAAGGAATTTATTATTTCAATAAACAGTTTTTCCTATAAGGAAGGAATTCCGCAGGATCATACTGAAAATGGAGGAGGTTTTGTATTTGACTGCAGGGCAATGCCTAATCCCGGGAAGTATGCAGAATATAGCCGATTGACAGGAAAAGACCATGAAGTAATTAACTTTCTGGAAAAAGAATCTGAAGTAATGAAATTTGCTGATAATATATATTCAGTTATTGAAGCCGCGATTCTGAACTATCAGCAAAGAGATTTTACCAACCTGATGATAAATTTCGGGTGTACCGGCGGCAGGCACAGATCAGTATATTTTGCTGAACAGATAGCAAAAAGGATAAAAAGAAATTTTAAGATTAAAATAAACCTGCGGCACAGAGCGTTAGAAAAATAAATATGGTATTCCGGATGCAACAGTTATGATTATTTAACAAAACAAAAGCTGCCGGGTTATTGTTATATAGTAAATAAGGAATGAGATTAAAGGATAATTAAAATATTTAAGCTGTTTAAGAAAATTTATTCATATGAAAGCGATGATATTGGCTGCGGGAGAAGGAACACGCTTAAGACCACTTACAAATAAAATACCTAAAGCTTTGATAAAGGTTAAGGGAAAACCTTTACTGGAACATACTATAAATTACCTTATATATTATGGTGTCAATGAGATTATTATAAATATACATCATTATGCTGATCAGATTAAAGAATATCTTAAATCAAGAAATAATTTTGATGTAAGGATAGAATTTTCAGATGAATCTGGAAAATTGCTGGGAACAGGCGGTGGATTGAAAAAAGCCTCCTGGTTCTTTGATAACAGCGAACCTTTTTTCCTCACAACAAGCGATATCATAACTAGCCACGACCTTAAAAAGCTTTATAATTATCATAAACAATCACATGCTCTTGTTACTTTAGCCTTAAAATCAAGACAATCAACACGTGAATTGTTATTCAGCGAAGACTACCACTTGTGCGGATGGAAAAGTAACGTTACCGGAGAGAAAAAGATTATAAATGATGATGAACAGATTAAGTATTCTATAGCATTCAGCGGCTATCAGGTTATTAATCCTTCCATATTCGACATGATCACTGAAAAAGACTCATTTTCTCTTATAGATTTATATTTAAGGCTTGCAAAGGATAATCTTATTAACGGGTTCATACAGAATGATGCATTCTGGATGGAGTTTGGCAGAATACAAAACTTTAAAAAGGCAAAGAGATCATTAAAGCTCAAAAGAATCATGTCAAAATACAATTATAAACCATCTTCCTGATTACACACTTCTTATAAATATATTCAAATAAATAATTTCTAAGCCCTAGTATTAACTGTATAGATTTTTTTTGTTTATTTGCGATCTTATTTCATTGGCAAAGTCCTTTCATATATGAGTACAGAAAGCAAGATTACAGTAAAAACACCTGTAAATCCGTTTCAACGGTTTTTTAATATTGAAGCATCAGGCAGCATACTTTTGTTTATTGCAACACTGGCAGCCCTGGTATGGGCAAATTCCGTGTGGCAAAAGTATTATGCTGAGCTTTGGGATCAGAGCTTTTCAGTCAGGATAAATGGATTTTTCCTCTCCAGGTCTTTTTTGCACTGGATAAATGAAGGCTTAATGGCTATATTCTTTTTTGTCATCGGACTGGAGATTAAACGAGAAGTAACGATTGGAGAATTATCAGCATTTAAGCAGGGAGCATTGCCCATAATTGCAGCTATCGGAGGTATGATAGTACCGGCTGTTATTTACAGGATTCTTGCAAATGACACTATTGCTGAATCAGGATGGGGAATACCTATGGCTACAGACATAGCATTTTCACTCGGTGTGCTGGGTTTATTAGGCAAGCGTGTGCCTGTCGGCCTGAAAGTATTTCTTGTTGCTTTCGCTATTGTTGATGACCTTGGTGCAGTGTTGATTATTACCATATTTTATAACACCGGCATTAATTTTAATTTCTTAATAATAGGCCTGGGATTGTATCTGATACTTATTCTTTTTAACCAGCTGAAAATTAGAAATTATCATGTATACATAATTATGGGATTTATTATCTGGTATATACTGTTGAGATCAGGAATACATCCTGCAATTGCCGGAGTATTAATTGCATTTTCAATACCATTGCGCCGGAAGATAAGAATTCCCGTTTTTAAGAGAAGAATGAATGATAATTTAAATGAGTTTAGTGGCAAAGCAGGAAACTATAAGATTCTGCTGAATAAAGAACAGCTGTCGGCAATTGATAATATGGAGGATGAAATTGACAAAGTCCAGAGTCCTTTACAATTTCTTGAACATAAACTGCACGGATTCGTAACTTATTTGGTTATCCCTCTCTTTGCATTGGCTAATGCAGGAATAATAATTAAAACCTTTAGCGTCGAGGAAATTTTTAATTCACTTAGTCTTAATGTTGAACTAAGTATGGTTTTGGGAAAATTAACCGGACTGGCAGTTTTTACATGGATTGGTGTAAAACTGGGAATCGCTGCTTTACCTGAAAATATAAGGTGGGTTCATATTATAGGCCTGGGATTGATAGGTGGTATGGGATTTACTATGTCCCTTTTTATTTCAAATCTGGCATTTACAGATCCCGGATTCCTGAATTATGCCAAATTGGGTATCCTCACAGGTTCATTGATCTCAGGGTTATTGGGATTTCTTGTATTAAGATTTAGTTTATCTAAACAAAAGACATAATTTTGGGTTATTAAGTTATTGGGATTAGAAATATTGAAATGGATAACAGGGTAGAAGAACTAAATAAAAAATTTGAAAGTAGCTCTCCACAGGATATACTTGAATATTTTCTCACTAAATATAAAGGTAAGATAGTCCAGAGTTCCAGCCTGGGGGCTGAAGATCAGGTGATAACCGATATGATTACCAGGATTAATAATAAAACCGGAATATTTACTCTCGATACAGGAAGGCTGTTTCCTGAAACGTATGAATTGATAGAAAAAACAAACAAGCATTATAATATCAGTATTAAAGTATATTTTCCCGACTGGCAAAAAGTTGAGAAAATGATAAGTGAGAAAGGGATTAACCTTTTTTACCGAAGTGTTGACAATAGAAAATTATGTTGTCATGTGCGTAAAATTGAACCTGCAAAAAGAGCATTGAAAGGTTACGAAGCATGGATATCAGGTATTCGGAAAGATCAGACAGTTTCGAGGTTTGATACAAAAACTATTGAGTGGGATGACACAAACAGAATGATTAAGATAAATCCATTGCTTAAGTGGACTGAAAAACAGGTTTGGGATTATATTAAGAAGAATAATGTTCCCTTTAATGAGCTTCATAATAGCGGATTTTCAAGTATTGGCTGTCAGCCCTGTACACGTGCTATTCAGACTGGTGATGAATTCAGGGCAGGTCGCTGGTGGTGGGAAGAACCCGAGCAAAAAGAATGCGGACTGCATGACAGGTCAAAAAATAATTCCTGATCCCAGCAATTCATTACCATCATACCAGGCCGCAAACTGACCCGGTGAAATACCCCTCTGAGATTTATTAAAAATAATATAAAGACCTTCCTCCTGCATGTATAATGATGCTTTCTGCAGTGGTTGCCTGTAACGAATTCTTACCAGATATTTATTTGATTCTCCCGGTAAAAGCTTTAAATCTTCCCTTAACCAGTGAATATTTTTCAGGGAAATAAATAAACCTTTCCCGTACAAACCTGGGTGATGCTGTCCCTGGCCGGTAAAAACAATATTATTTTGCACATCAATTGATATAACAAATGATTGCTCGGCTTTTCCTCCAATATTCAGTCCCTTGTTCTGGCCAATGGTAAAGTAATGGGCACCATTATGTTTTCCCGTTATTTCACCGTCTGAACGTGAATATTTGAACTTTCCGCAGATATCTTTTAACCTCCCTTCTGAATAGGATTTTTTTGCGGTAATCCTCTTATAATGATCATATACCGGTAAATCAACAGGTATTTCTATGATGTCACCTTCTTTTGGGCTTAGCTTTTGCTGTAAAAAAGCAGGAAGATCAACCTTGCCAACAAAACATATTCCCTGGGAGTCTTTTTTATCTGCTGTCGGTAGCTTTTGCTGCCATGCAATATCCCTTACCTGCGCTTTATGCAAGTGCCCGACAGGGAATAGTGCCATTTTAAGCTGCTCCTGGGAGAGCTGGCACAGGAAATAACTTTGTTCCTTGTTTTTATCATCACCTGCCATAAGCCTGAAAATTGCGGTTCCATCCTTTTTTATCGTTTCCTTTTTGCAGTAATGTCCTGTTGCTATAAAATCAGCTTCAAATTTCAGTGCCGCTTTAACGAAAAGGTCAAATTTTATTTCACGGTTGCAAAGCACATCAGGATTAGGAGTCCGTCCTGCTTTATATTCCGAGAACATATAATCCACAATGCGCTTTTTATATTGTTTGCTGAAATCTATAGTGTGAAACGGGATCCCTATTTTTTTTGCAACAAGTTCCGCAAATATCAGGTCATCTTTCCACGGGCAGTCTCCGGATAGTGTTCCTGTTGTGTCATGCCAGTTTATCATGAAAAGCGCGGTAACATCATATCCCTGCTCTTTGAGAAGATATGCTGCCACACTGGAATCAACTCCACCTGAAAGTCCGACTACTACCTTTTTCTTCATAATCATCAGAACCATATATATCGAAGGTCTGCAAAATTAACAAAATGCATGTATAAATGCTATAATTACAATACACAGAATTATTGGGTGTGCCGGTCTCTTGATTCCGCAAAGACAAGTGCAACAGTTCTGTATATGAAATGTCCAAATTTCATATAGGGAGCATAAATAATAACATACCACACACAAACCAGGTGGAATATGTAAAAGTGATAGGAGATACTCCAGTTTTGAAACCTGCCGATTTCCAGAAATACGCCTGACAATGTAAGCAGATAGAATGAGATTAATAAAAGCCAGTCAGAGTAATTACTGTTGCCTGCTGCTTTTTTATTAAAAAGCCTCTGGTATATCATTATGCTCAGTCCGGTAATTAACAGCAATGCTGCAAAGTTACCAAGCATTTTTACCGGGCTCAGGAACGGAAGAGGATATTTATTTATTATCACCGCAATAATAGCAAAAACAGTAACTGCTAAAAGCAGAATGAAGCCATAAACTACCATCATA
>CAZFHF010000132.1:0-8073 GCA_964518655.1 uncultured Bacteroidales bacterium
TTATAAAAAACTACCGCCTGGAAGGCGGTTTAGTTCAACTTGTTTATATGCCAAGCTTTATTACAATAAATATAAGAATATGGAGGTATATTCCAAATTATATTAGGTATTAATTACTCATTATCAAAACTATAGAATTTGAAATATAAATTACTGAATTGCTCTATTGTTAAACTGTTAAACTGCTGAATTTTTACCGTACGAGTTAAGACTTCATCGGGAGGAGAGTTCTTATTCCAAAATTAATTTCAACAAAACACTCTTTAATTCAATAATTATTAATAACTTATTCAAAGGTTTTAGGAGTAATAAACTCTAATCTCGCTATTTGGTTAATAGTATTACGCTAAATCATTAATTATTAATAATATATTATGGAGGTTAAAATAAAAAAAATGAAACAATCTGTGTATTTTGTTTATGTTTTATTGGTCTTGTTAATCTATGGCTGCACAAATGAACCTGATAATGTTGCCACTTCATTCGATGGAGTCAGAATAAGTTTCAATCAGCAGGGAAAGGGTAAACCTGCAATTATTTTTATTCATGGCTGGACAAATCCAAAAGGTATCTGGGATGACCAGGTTACTCATTTTTCACAAAAATACAGGGCTGTAGCAATTGACTTGCCTGGTTCCGGTGAATCGGGAAATAACCGGAGTGACTGGACAATGACAGCATTTGGTAATGATGTTGTATCCGTTATCAACAAACTAAAGCTCGATGAGGTTGTGCTGGTAGGTTTTTCAATGGGAACAACAGTTGCTATTGAGGCAGCAAATATTGCACCTGAAAAAGTTATCGGCGTAGTTCTTGTAGATGATCTGATGGACCCGGATGTTAAATATTCACCGGAAATGGTTGCATTTTTTGACAGCCTGTTGATGGATCTCGTAACAGACATATCCAATGAGAAGCTGGTTACTCTTGGATTTTATAAAAAGAATCAGGAAGCTGCATTCAAAAGAATTTTTTCTCTTTATGATGGGGTTTCCCAGGAGGGGTGGGAAGAATCGTTACAAGGGTATTTTAACTGGATTAATGAAAGCTGTACTGAATCTCTTAAACAGCTTAAGGCTCCTGTTACGGCAATTAACTCCGATTTGGAACCAACAAACGTTGATGCCTGGAGGAAATATGTCCCTTCATTCCAGGCAAAAATAGTAACCGGGGTTGGCCACCTTGTATTCTGGGATAATCCTGAAGAGTTTAACCGGTTACTTGAAGAGAGCATACAGGAATTTCTTACAGAATAGATTTTAAAATTTCATTCGCTTTCTGTATATTATCTTCATAGACTTTTATATCAATAGAAATATTGGTTGGAGTCATATATGGCACAGGTTTGACTATTCTTAAATTTTCATTGCTAGTAATATAATCTATTCCAGCTTCGTCAAGCATTTTTTTCAGGAGATTGAATTTGATATCAAATGCATTATCAAATACTGCCAGTGTTACTAATTTTTTCATATAAAAATCTCTTGGTGCATTGAATAAATTAACTGGTATATATACCAGTCTTTATTATAATAAATATACTAAAACGGAGGCATATTTTAAAATTAAATATTTCATACTTGTTTTTAACATAGGAAATTTGTTTTTTGTATTTTGTTATTTATATAAATAGTAACTTCATAAGAAAATATTTATATTGAAAAAATATTCATAAAACAACATTCCGTTCTTGTATTAATAAAATATATTATACAAATTACGATGTTAAATTATAAGGGATATAAATAATTTATTATATTTTTGATTAGATAATTATCAAAGTAAAAATTTATGAAATCACAAATCACTGATCTGGAACCAAAATTAATCTGGCAGCATTTTAAAGATTTAACCGATATTCCCCGTCCGTCAAAGAGTGAGGGAAAGGCAGCAGACTTCGTTTATAATTTCGGCAAAAAGTTTGGTTATGAAACGATTAAGGATAGTATCGGAAATATAATTATAAAAAAGCCTGCAACAAAAGGTATGGGAAATAAAAAAGTAACGGTGTTGCAGGGCCACCTTGATATGGTGCCTCAAAAAAGTGATGACAAACAACATGATTTTGAAAAAGATCCTATAGAAGCTTACGTTGACGGTGAATGGGTTACAGCCAATGGAACAACACTGGGGGCTGATAACGGAATAGGAGTTGCGGCAGCAATGGCAGTGCTTGATTCAAAAGATATAGAACACGGGCCCGTTGAAGCATTGTTCACTATTGACGAGGAGACGGGAATGACCGGAGCCTCAGCACTAAAGCCGGGAATACTCGACGGTGAGATATTATTAAATCTTGACTCTGAAGATGATGAAGAGTTATTTATCGGCTGTGCCGGAGGACTAAATGCCAGTATGACTTTTGATTACACAACGGAGAAGGTCCCCGGCAGCCATATTCCTTACAGGGTTAGTGTCAGGAATTTGAAAGGAGGCCATTCAGGGCTGGACATTCATAAAGGACGCGGCAACTCGATAATTATTTTAATACGTTTATTATGGAGGGCGACATTTAAGTGCCAGATCAAGCTGAGCAATGTTAACGGAGGAAGCTTAAGAAATGCAATCCCCAGGGAAGCATTTGCTGATATTCTTGTTCCGGGGAATAAATGTGATGAATTTGCAAAGTTTATTAAAGGATATGAGAATATATTAAAGGCAGAATACGCATTGATTGATCCTGATATGAGCATTACAGCTGAAAAGATCGATCTTCCGAAATTTATAATTAACGAAGAGATACATAAAAAATTTATCAGCGCTATATATACTTGTCCGAATGGGGTTATACGCATGAGCACTGATATGGAAAACCTTGTTGAAACGTCCAGCAACCTGGCAATAGTTAAAACTGAGGCAAAGCAGATTCATGTCCATGCTTTATTACGGAGCAGTATGGATTCGGCCAAGGATGACCTTGCAAACCGGTTCATGAGTTTATTTGAACTGGCAGGGGCAAAGGTTGAGTTTAACGGAGATTATCCCGGCTGGAAGCCGAACCTGAATTCAGAAATCCTGGAAATAGCAAAAAAGGTATACCAGTCAAAACACGGTGTTTTTCCTGAAGTAAAAGCAGTTCACGCCGGTCTTGAATGCGGTATTATAGGTGGAGCATACCCCGGCATGGATATGCTATCATTTGGCCCTACAATCAAAAATGCCCATACACCTGACGAAAAGGTAAATATCGAGAGTGTCCGCAAGTTCTGGTATTATCTGGTAGAGATACTTAAGAATGTGCCTGATAAGGATTCCTAAATTCTTGATTTTTTTATCTCGTAGGTTATTGACTCAAATATTTCCACTGCTGCCCGGGATTTATTCAAGGTATAGAAATGCAGTCCCGGAGCGCCTTTATCAAGTAAATCACGACACTGCCTGATGGCAAAATCCAATCCTATTTGATAAATTTTTTCAGGATTATCCTGATATGGCTCAATAGCCTGAATTATATCTTCAGGGATTGTTGCACCTGTCATCTGTGCAAACATTTTTATCTGCTTATAGTTAGTTATCGGTATTATTCCGGGGATTACCCTGCAATTTATGCCATGCTCCCTTGTCAGCCTGATAAAATCAAAATACCTGTCATTACTAAAGAACAACTGTGTTACAAGGAAGTCAGCTCCTGAGTTTATTTTAATCTTCAGGTTATTCAGGTCTTCTTCAATACTTGGAGCTTCCAGGTGTTTCTCAGGATAAGTTGCTGCTCCTATACAGAAGTCATCAATTTTTTTGACAAATGATATCAGGTCGCTGGCATGATTGAATCCGTCCTTGTTATGCTCAAAAATACTCTTGCCTTTTGGAGGATCACCCCTGAGCAGCATCAGGTTTTTAATACCTATGGAACGTAAATATTCGATATCCTTCTTTACTTTTTCCCTTGATGCATTAACACATGTATAATGTGCCATGCATGTAAGGCCAATTTTATTCTGAAGGTAATCAACAATTGCAAAAGTCCTTTCCTGTGTAGAGCCCCCTGCGCCATATGTTACAGTGACGAATGAAGGATCAAGCTTAATCAGCTGACCTATGTTTATTCCAAAATCAAGTGCTGATATTTCATCCCTTGGAGGATAAAATTCAAATGAAAAAGTCCGCTTTTGCTGTTTAAATATTTTGGTGATTTTCATCCAATTAAAATTTTAACTAATTAAATATAAATTATTTAAAAAACTAAAAAATACATTTTATTTATTATATATAAAAATAGTTTATTTATAGTTTAAGTTGGATGCGAGCAATTTTTCCACTTCTTTAAATGAAATGATTTTCCTTTGTGCATAATCTTTTACCTGGTCCTCGGAAATCTTACCTACAAAAAAGTATTTTGACTGGGGATGGGCGAATAATAGTCCGCTTACTGATGCTGCGGGATACATTGAGTAGCTTTCAGTAAGGCTGATACCTGTATTTTTCTGCACATCAAGTAGTTTAAACAGGGTTTCCTTTTCAGAATGATCGGGACATGCCGGATATCCGTGAGCGGGCCTTATACCCTGGTATTTTTCAAGAAACAGGTCATTAATATCCATATTCTCATCCGGCTGGTATCCCCAGTATTCTTTTCTAACTTTTTCATGAATAAGCTCGGTAAATGCTTCAGCAAGCCTGTCAGCGAGAGCCTTCATCATAATGCTGTTATAGTCATCAAGGTCATTCGCAAATTCCTTCAGCACTTTCTCAATACCCAGTCCCGCAGTAACAGCAAATGCTCCTATATAATCCTTCACTCCGCTTTCTTTTGGGGCGATAAAATCTCCAAGGCAAAGGTTTGGCATGTTCTTTTCCTTAAGATTTTGATTTCTTAAGTTGATGAATTTTGCAAGGATACTATTCCGGGATTCATCAGCATAAACTTCAATATCATCACCAACAGAATTTGCAGGGAAGAAACCTATAACTCCGCTCGCTTTCAGTAAATTTTCATCTATAATGCGGTCAAGCAATAATTTGGCATCAGCAAAGAGCCTGCGTGCCTCTTTTCCCAGTTTAGGGTCATTCAGGATATCGGGGTATTTACCCCTGATCTGCCATACAACAAAGAAAAACACCCAGTTTATATATGGCCTGATTTCTTCTATGGGATAGCTTTCAAAAGTTTTAATACCAAGAAATTCTGGTTTGTAAATGTTTGTTTTTTCCAGGTTAATTTTGAGCCTGTTTTTTCTTGCTTCTTCAAGTGAGATATATTTGATCTTATCCTTAATGCCTGAATAATCTATTCTTAAATCCTCATATTCCTTATGGATATCATTTATAAAAGTATCTTTTATATTTTGTGATAATAGACTACTAACAACATTAACACTTAATGAAGCATCCTTAACATGGATTACCGGGGCATTGTAATTAGGTTCAATTTTGACTGCCGTATGAATTTTAGAGGTGGTTGCACCTCCTATGAGAAGTGGTTTTTTAAAACCTTGCTTTTCCATGTTTTTAGCGGCTTCTATCATTATTTCCAGGGATGGGGTAATTAATCCACTCAGGCCTATAATATCTACATTTTTCTCTTTTGCTACTTTCAGAATCTTTTCAGTAGGCACCATTACTCCCAGGTCAATAACTTCGTAATTATTGCATGAAAGCACAACACCCACGATATTTTTCCCGATATCGTGCACATCACCTTTTACTGTAGCCAACAGGATTTTGGCGGAGTTATCTGTTGCACTGTCAGGTTCTTCTTCCTTTTCTTTTTCAATATATGGCTGCAGTGCAGCCACAGCTTTTTTCATCACTCTTGCACTTTTTACAACCTGTGGCAGGAACATTTTTCCTTCACCAAACAGGTCACCTACAACTCTCATACCACTCATAAGGGGACCTTCAATAATATGTAATGCCCTGGGGTAGTGCTTTCTGGCTTCCAGAACATCATCTGAGATATAATCAATAATTCCTTTTATTAACGCGTGGCTCAATCTCTCCTCTATGGTTCCTGCCCTCCACTCATCTTCTTTTTCTTCCTCATCTTCTTTTTTTTCTGTCATTATCACTTTCTCAGCAAATGTAATAAGTCGTTCAGTAGCATCAGTCCGTCGATTAAGTATTACATCTTCAACCAGTTCCAGCCGGTCATCTGGTATATTGTCATAGACTTCCAGCATTGAAGGATTTACAATTCCCATATCCATACCAGCACCTATAGCATGGTAAAGGAAAGCAGAGTGCATAGCCTCTCTGACAATGTTATTGCCTCTGAAAGAAAAAGAAAGATTACTGATTCCTCCGCTTACTTTGGCATAAGGCAGGTTTTTCTTTATCCATGCTACTGCATTTATAAAGTTAACAGCATAATTGTTATGTTCTTCAATGCCTGTTGCAACGGCCAGTATATTAGGATCGAATATGATATTCTCGGGCAGGAATGATATTTTATTTGTAAGAATATCATACGCCCTTTTACAAATTTCAATTTTACGTTCCAGCGTATCAGCCTGTCCTTTTTCATCAAAAGCCATAACTACAACTGCTGCTCCATATTGGTTAATTTTTTTAGCCTGTTCAATGAATGCCTTTTCACCTTCTTTAAGGCTAATAGAGTTTACTATTGATTTCCCCTGGACACATTTGAGCCCTGCTTCAATTACCGACCACTTCGATGAGTCGATCATCACAGGAACTCTAGCAATTTCTGGTTCGGCAGCAATAAGATTCAGAAACTTAACCATGCTTTTTTCAGCATCCAGCATCGGGTCATCCATACAAATATCTATTATTTGTGCCCCTCCTTCAACCTGTTCCCTGGCGATAAACAGCGCTTCTTCATATTTTTCTTCCTTTATCAGGCGGGCAAACTTTTTTGATCCGGCGACATTTGTCCTCTCGCCAATATTTATAAAGTTGCTTTCCCTGCTAATAAGGAGTGGTTCCAGACCGCTAATCCATGTAACTTTTTCAGGCTGGGGTTTTTTTCTTGGTTTTGCCTTTGATGCATATCTGGCAAAAAGTCTTGTATGGTCGGGCGTAGTGCCGCAACATCCTCCAACAATATTTACAAAACTGTTATCCAGGTATTTCTTTATTACCTCTGCCATCTCTTCAGGAGTTTCACTGTAAGTGCCAAACTGATTGGGAAGGCCTGCGTTTGGATGCGCACTTGTGAAATGTGATGAGAATTTCGCAAGGTTCTCAAGGTACGGATACAATTCTTTTGCGCCAAGGGCGCAGTTCAGACCAACTGAAAGAAAGTCGTAATGTGACATTGATGTAAGAAAAGCTTCAATTGTCTGTCCTGACAACGTTCTTCCACTTGCATCCGTAATAGTGCCTGACAGCATCACCGGTAGTTGAACATTTCTCTTCCTGAATGTCTGCTGTACACCAAATATTGCAGCTTTGCCGTTAAGTGTATCAAATACTGTTTCAAGCAATATTAAGTCTACCCCTCCTTCAATTAATGCATCTGCTTGTTCGCTATAAGCTTCTGCCAGCTGATCAAAAGTGACTGAACGAAATGAAGGATCATTGACATCAGGTGACATGGAGGCAGTTTTATTTGTTGGCCCCAGAACACCCGCAACGAACCTGGGCTTTTCGGGATTCAGTAAAGTATATTTATCTGCTGCTTTTCTTGCAATCCTTGCAGACTGGACATTCATTTCATATACATACTCCTGAGCCTGATAGTCTGATTGCGATATCCTGTTAGCGTTGAAAGTGTTTGTTTCAGTAATATCCGTTCCTGCGAGCAGGAATTCCTCGTGTATATTTTCAATAAGATGTGGCTGCGACAGAGTAACAATATCATTATTACCCCTGAGATCTTCTTTATGGTCAATAAACCTCTCACCTCTGAAATCCTTTTCTGACATCCTGTTTCTTTGCAGCATCGTACCGAATGGCCCAAAGATCAACAATATCCTTTCTTCAAGTATTTTTTGCAGTTCATGCACATTTGCCATATCAATGAAAATAATACGGTTTCAATAACACAAATATAGTTTATTAACAGTACTATTTAAGAATACTATTACTAAAATATAAGCAATACAGTGGTTCAGCAGTTCACCCTGTGAAATAAAATCGGAGATTTTCCCGCTTTGCGGGATTTCACAGGGT
>CAZFHF010000133.1:0-8048 GCA_964518655.1 uncultured Bacteroidales bacterium
TGTCAATTTTAATTTCACCTGCTTCAATTTTTGCGATATCAATTATATCGTCGATAAGGTTTAATAACAGCTCACCGCTTGATTTTATATAGCCGGCGAACTCACTTTTCTCATTATCAGGAATTTCATCAGAGGAGATCAGGTTTGAGAAACCAATAATGGAATTCATGGGGGTTCTTATCTCATGTGACATGTTAGCCAGGAAGGAAGATTTGAGCTTATCTGCAGTCTGGGCTTTATCAGTTTCCTTTTTAAGGGCGCTGATATATTGATTTCTTGCTGTAATATCAATTATTATACCTCTGCGGCCACAGAACTTATCTCCTTTGATAATATTGTGAGAATATACTGATGCCGGGAATTTTGTCCCGTTTTTTCTTATAGCCACAAAATTTGAGTTTTCGATTTTGTGATGCCCTAATATATCATTATTTGTCTTGGAAATTATTGTTTCAATGAGGTTTAATCCATCGTCAAGATCTTCATTTGTATATCCAAAGGTATCATACCATGCCTTGTTAACATAAATGAAGTTTCCCAGCTCGTCAGTTTCATATATGCTTTGGGGGAGCATATCAGCAAGTTCGCGGTATCTTTGCTCATTATCTTCAGCATTTTTTAAAGCCCTGTCCCTTTGTTTTTGCCATACCCGTAACTGGGCAACCATATTTCTGAATTCCTTATATATTTGCCGTATTTCAGTTTCTGAGTTTCTTAAATTAAGTTTATCCACATAAGCGAAATTGTATTTTGTCAGATTTGAAATATACTTTGTTAAGGCTTCAAGATGCGATACCATATGCCTTGAGAGAAAATAACTTACTACAACTGATAACAATATAATCAGACCGATAAAAAAGGTATAATAAATATTTGTTTTTCTTATTAATGCCCTTTGAGTTTCTATAGATTTTGATTCTAACCTGACAAGAAGAGTTTCAATCTTTTTACATTTATTATTTAAATCGTGACGTAAACCTGCATTATCTCTTAAACCTATCTGACGGTCAAGTTTAACCAGCAGATGAAATGCATTAATATAATTATCTAAAGTATAAAGTGTTGTTTTTTTATCATTATTTGATAAGCGAGAATTTCTAATTATCGATGATTTCAGGTTTTGAGCAAGCCTGTTAAAATTATCAATATAAAACTTGTCATTTCTTAAAAAATAGTCTTTCTCATTTCTTCGTATCTGTAATATTTTGGTTTTGTCTAACTTGGGATTATTCTCCAGCTTATAAATATAATCTATCATTTCTCCTTCCACACCGAAATTTTTATAACCTTTTTTGTATACAAGATAAACAAGTGAATCAAAGATCATTTCATAGTCACTGAACTGATCAATTACCTGGTACAATTCATAATTAATATCAAAGGATTTTTTATTGCTGGCGCTGTTTAAATCAATAATCCTTTTTTTAATCATCCCGGCAGTAACCTGATGGTTGTCAAGCACTTTACTTTCACCAGATATAAAAAATTTAGGATTAACAGGCTCTGAATAGAAAAAATTATCAGATGATCTGAATAACTTCAGAAAACTTATATGAAGTGCATTTATTTCCTTGCCAACGGAATTGATATTATTTTCCCTTAGCGCGCGGAAGGTACTCGTGGGGATTATCATGCAGGTAATAAGCAGGGAAAATATAAGAAGCCATCCCAGAAGCCTGTATCTTAGTGAATTAATCATTAATTATCCGGTTCATTTAATGTACTGAAAATAATCATATCTGAATGATATTTTAATATAATACAGTAAAAGTTATGCACATTTATGCAATATGATTATCCGGCAAAATAAATTGGCGAATAAATATAATAATTAATATGACACTTTTTAGTGATTTTATCACTATTTGATTCTTTACTACAATAATGATTTGATTTCTAAGTTTTTTGGATTTTTAACAATTTCCTGAAATGAAGTAGTATAATCTGATATGTTGAAATTTAATAACTTGCCACTAAGGGGTGTTTCAATGCCTAATAAGATTTTCAATACTTCGTTTGCCATAATTATTCCTGTAATATCGTAAAGTATTGCAGGTGACGTGATATTTTCAAGGTTTGTCTTTTTATTGGCTGCCGGATTATCAGGGAACAGGCACCTTAATGAAGGGCCTTGATTATAGTTAAAGACAGAGACCATTCCAATTGAGTTAGTAACATGACCAAATACCAGAGGTTTACGAAGAATAATGGAAGCGTCATTTAACAGGTATTTTGCGGGGAAATTGTCAGTAGCATCTACTATGACAGAGTATTTGGAACAGATATCAAGTATATTCGTTTTATCAATGCAAATATTATATAATTCATATTGAACAAGTTTATTAATCTTTGCCAGTTTTTGCCTGGCAACTATTGCTTTTTGTTTTCCTATATCGCCATCTCCGTAAAATCTTTGTTTTGGCAGGAATTTTTCTTCAATAATATAATTATCAGAAATACCTATTTCACCTATACCTGCTGATGCCAGGTTTTGCAATAGCGAAGTACCTTTACCTCCTGCTCCTATAACTATTACTTTTCCGTTTTTCAGTTTTTCCTGTCCTTCGATACCTACCGAGGGAAGCCTTATCTGATATGCATATCTCCGGAATTCTTTATCAGAAAGTATTTCAGAATTCATTATAATGTTAATTGTTTAATATATAAAAATAAAAAAAGTGCTATTTAAATAGCACTTTTTCATATACTTTTATTTTAATGATGTTTAGAATAAGAAGGATAATCCTACATTAAACGGGTACAGTTCCGGATTGCCTCCTTTTTCAAAAAACGGGGTCAGGTAGTAATTACCATATAAATTCAGCGTTCTGTATCCAATCCGTGCTGTTACTCCATACCTCAGGGGATTAATGTTAAAATCATCCTTGCTTTTGTCTTTTTCTTTCTTTCCATTTATTTCATAAACCACCTTGGTGTGTGAACCCAGCTTGAGTCCGGCAACAATTCCTCCTGATATATGAATTCGTTTTGAACGTTTTACCGGAAGTAGTTGTAACTCAAGTAAAAGCGGGACTGCAAGGAAAGTTGTCGTGAGCTTGCTTTTATTTAATGAAGTCGGGTAATCATCTTTTGAAGCTATAATTCCAAGGCTGTCTTTCTGAATATTATTATTTCCGTCAAAATGATAATCGTTGAATTCAAATCCAAGTCCGGTGACTATACCAAATCTGTCCTTAACCAATCCTATGCTGTATTGCATAAAATTACAGTTAAAGTTCCATGAACGACCTGTATTCAGATCCATAAATTTTTCCTCATCCTTTCTTGCCATGGAAAATTCATCATCGAGAAAGTTGTTAAATCCAAATTCTGCCCCTGACCAGTGACCTTTGAATTTCTTTTTTTTAACTGTTTTTTCTTTATCTTCAAGTATTTTTACAGAGGTCCCTTTCTCGTCTTCCACAATGCTTATACCCTTATCACCTATTTTGATATTGGTAGTGTCACCCTTTTCCTCTACTACAATAAATTCATCAGTCCCTATACTAACTTCCTCTTCACTGTCACTTAAAATGACTGTTGATACTTCAGGTAATGGCTGATCAGCTGGGGTATCCTCATTATTGTCTATAATGATTGTTTCATCTGTTCCGGCACCTGTTATATCTTCTGTATTATCAGGTGCAATGTTCAATGTATCGCTACCCTGTGCTATCAGGCAATAACTTATAATTGCCAGCATTAAAAATAATCCTGTCTTTTTCATAGATATGTTGTTTTAATTATTAAAATTCATTGTTTTTGTTATGGGACGGTTATATATCTTAAAAGTTACAGGGGAAGTTTATTTTATACGCGTGGATGATATGCTGAATGTTTCTGAATTCAACGCAAAAGCAGTTACTTCACCTTCGTTGTTGAGTTCTTTGTCTAATTTTAATTCTGATTCTGTAAGATAGTTAAAGCCTTTAATTCCTGCTTCTGCTGCTGTCCAAAAATTAATTTTATTTATATCCAGGTTAATGTTATTTGGTAATATCCTGTTTCTCAGTTCCTGAATTCTTGAATTCTCCGGTACAGGTAAGTCTTCCTTTTGATTTTTTAACCGGGTAAAGGAACTCTGCATTCCCGCAGGATATTCAGAAATATTTATCAGATCCGTCTCAATAGGAGTAAGGGAAGCCAGTATATTTTCTTCTCTGATATATGAATTGTTTTCAGGTTCATCAGTTGCCCGTTCCTTAAGCAAGGGGGTTATTATTTTTTGTACTGGTTTATTTTCAGTGATATCAGATTTTGTTTCACCGGATGACTCAGTTTTGTCCTGACTGTCTTTTATCTCTATTACTTGTGCCGGCATTTGATTTTCAGCCAGCTCCGGAACTGATGCGTTGTCTTTTTCACTGCCAGGTATTAAAACCAGCATGACAAATATTATTGCAGCTGCTGCAGATGTGAGATATATATATATTTTTCTTTCAGGAGTAAATACTAATGATCTTTTAATATTTTTTTTACCCGGATATTTAATACTGTTGTCAGGCTTAAAAACAAGTCTTGAAAACAACTCGTATTCACTTGATTTTTCCGGATTGTCTTTAATATATTTGTTCAGCCTTATTTCATCATCATCTCCAAGGTCTCCTTCCAGTTTAGCAACGCAGAACTCATCAAAGTTTGTTTCATTGATATTTTCAATGTCGCAGAAATCCTTTTTAAGAAGGTTCTTCTTTATGTAAACATTCTTTGTCGGTGATATTTTAATATTCTCGTAATCATCAAATTCTTTCCTTAAGTCAGGATTCTCAGTCAGAAAATGCAGAAGCTCATTCGATTGGTCAGGATCCAGCCTGCCATCGATATAATCGGTTAAAAAAACTTCATAATTTTTTCTGTTGATATTCATCGTGTTATTATGACTTAAATAATTAAATTACGGTTTGTATACTTCCAATATATTTTTTAAGAAATATACGACCGCGATAAATATATACTTTTACCTGTGCTTCATTTAATCCTGTAATCTCAGCAATTTCATTGTAGGAATAACCTTCATAATCTCTCAGTAAAATTACTGACCGCTGATCGTCAGGAAGCTTGTTTATTGCTTCCTCAAGGATTTCTGATAATCCTGTATACTGATTGCTGTGCGAATACAAATCAGTATCAGCAGCCTCAATATCCTCTTTACTTTTTTCTTTTCTTATTAAGTCAATCATAGTATGATATGCTGCTGTGAACAGATATGATTTTACTTTAGAATAAGAAACATTTGAAATTCTTACCCATAGTTTTTCAAATGTATCCTGTATAATATCCTTTGCCTTATCTTCATCCTTTATGTTTTTAAGGATGAAACGATACAGGCCGTCAGCAAAGTCGTCGACACTTTTATTGTATTCCGCTACTGTCATTTAGAAATATTTCCGTTTTTAGGACGTATAGTATATATAATTTGTTACAGGTTAATAAAATATTGAATGAAATTTATCCGGCTCCACCTGGTAATTCAAAAGATTATACAAAATTATAATGAAAATTTACATATTAAATACTAAAAACCATTTAATATTTACAGTAATATTAATACTGACACAGAATTTATATCTTATCAGGAATAGAATTATCCCGATACATTTTTTAAAAAAGTAACAGCTGTAATAGTCAGGATTTCAATTTATAACAAATTAAAACATTCCGGGGTGGATAAAAAAAAATAAAATAAATTCAACAAAACTTGACTTATATTAGTAAAATGTTTTATATTTGACCAAACGTTCAGTCAATATATAATAATTGCCAAGACGGGCATTTTTTAATAATGACTTAATGACTGAACGTTCAGTCTAAAAACATTATTATATGTCACCAAGAACTGAAAAGCAATATGAACAGATAAGGGAGCAAAAAAGGGGCTTAATACTTGAAACAGCTCTTGAGCTTTTTGCTGATGAGGGTTTTCACAGTACCTCAATCAGTAAAATAGCAAAACTGGCAGGTATTTCAAAAGGACTGATGTATAATTATTTCAGGAGCAAGGAAGAGTTGCTCAAAGAGATTGTGATGTCCGGAATAAAGGATTTGACAAGGACTTTTGATCCTAACAGGGATGGGATATTGACGACTGAAGAGCTTGAATATTTTATTAATCAGACTTTTGAAATACTAAAATCAAATACAAAATACTGGAAATTATATTTTGCTATTATTTTACAGCCCAGTGTTTTAAGAATGCTTGAGCCGGATTTCCTGAAGATTATCGGCCCGATATTTCAGATGCTTGAGGAGTATTTCAGGAGAAAAGGCTATGAGAATCCTGATATTGAAAGCAAATTATTCGGCGCCATACTTGACGGGTTAAGTTTTCATTATGTTATAGATCCTGAGAATTTCCCTCTGGAGAAAATAAAAGGGACATTAATTGACAGATATATTAAAAAACAATAAAATGTAAAAATCATGAAGTTCAAAGATTTAGCAAGAACAGGAGCAATTGGATTTGTAATGGCAATTACAACAGTATTTGTTCAGGGCCAGAAAATGACTGCTGAAGAGATCATAAAAAAAGCTGAAGATAAGTTCATGGGAGAAGAAACAAGTCAGGGTATTATGACTATAAAGATCATACGTCCGGCATGGCAGCGCAACATAACTGCGAAATCATGGTCAAAGGGGAAAGATTTTTCCCTTACTCTTATAACTGCTCCGGCAAAGGAAAAAGGGCAGTCATTTCTTAAACGGTATAACGAATTATGGAGCTGGAATCCGACGATTTCAAGGATGATAAAGCTGCCTCCTTCGATGATGTCACAGGGATGGATGGGTTCAGATTATTCAAATGATGATATTTTACGTGAAACATCCATTCTGGATGATTATTCACAGAAATTGCTTGGAGAGGAAGAAGCCCAGGGATATGAGTGTTATAAAATTGAACTAATACCCAGAGAGGATGCCGCTGTTGTATGGGGAAAAATTATTACCTGGATTTCAAAAGATGAATATTTTCAGATGAAAGTGGAGTATTATGATGAAGACGGATATTTAATACGTACAATGCTTTCATCAGATGTGAAGACTTTTGATGACAGGAGACTTCCCTCAATAATGGAAATAATACCGGAAGAAGAAGAGGGACAAAAAACTGTGGTTATTATTGAAAGTTTAATCTTTAACGATCCAATAGCTGACAGTTTCTTTTCACAGCAGAATATGAAAAGGATAAGATAGTGTGTAAGAAATAATATAATTTGATTTTGAATATTAAATTTTTCAATCATGAAGGAATATTTAAAGCTTGCATGGCGAAACATTTGGCGAAATAAGCGAAGGACAATCATTACCACCGCTTCGGTATTTTTTGCACTGTTTTTTGCACTGGTAATGAGATCAATGCAGGTAGGCGTTTACAGTCACTGGGTTAATAGTATTGTAGAGGCATTTTCCGGAGCAATACAGATTCATAAAAACGGTTTCTGGCGAGAACAAAGTATTGATAACACTTTCAAGTACTCCGCTGCGATAACAGATTCTGTATCTAAAGTAAATAATATAAAGGCGTTAATACCCAGACTGGAATCTTTTGCCCTGGCCTCAACAGGTGAAAACACAAAAGGTATTCTGGTAGTTGGAATTGATCCTGAAAAAGAAAAAAAATTATCTAATCCTGAAAAAAACCTTGTCAAGGGAAGTTACCTGTCATTAAACGATGATGGAATATTAATATCACAAAGACTTGCTGAATTTCTGAAAGTTGAATTAAATGATACTGTTACATTACTGAGCCAGGGTTATCACGGGACTACTGCAGCGGGAATTTTTCCCGTCAGAGGGATTATCAAACTGCCAAATCCGGAGCTGGATAAAAGGATCATATTTATGGCTTTACCAGCCTGCCAGTATTTGTATGATGCACCTGATATGCTGACTTCACTCGTAATAAATATTAAAGATAATGAGTTGTTGGATGAAACGATAAGTGAGATAAAGGACAGGCTGGATGGTGACAAATACGAAATTATGCACTGGAAAGAATTTAATAAGGAACTGGTTCAGCAAATAGAATCAGATCAGTCTTCGGCATTTAT